>DAIOWL010000055.1:2377-15508 GCA_036758545.1 Streptosporangiaceae bacterium
GCCTGCTTGCGCAGCACCACCGCATCGGGCAGCTCGAACGCTGTATCGGGGCGCTTGCCCGGGCACGATACAGCTCTCCGCGGAATGCCCCAGCCACCGTGCGCACGATCATCCCCGATCTCGCCTGCGACCTGCGCCGCAAGGCAGCCATACTGGCCGCTTACTGTCACGGCGACACGCCAGACCTACGAACGATATTCGTATACGGACAGGCACCGCAGAGGTTAAATAACGAGATTAGCGCGCGCTCTGTAAACCAGCGTGGTCAATGGGCTCTGTGACGCAATCGGTAAACCGGAAGCACTGGAATTCGTCACGCGAGACGGTGGCCCGCCCGTGCCGGTGGCGATGACCGTCGTCCGCGCCAGCGCAGGACGAAGAAGGATCCGGCACGATGCGCCCAGCGTTTGTAACCATTCGGTCATTTCGGTTGATGTCGACAGGTTATTGTGCTCTGCTGTCGCATTAGTTGCGGCGTCGTGCAGCGGCTGGGGGTGGCGAGCGTGGACAAGGACGATGCCTCCCCGGGCGTCCGGGTGCTGTTCCACGAAGTAACTACCAGCGGCAGCAGCGGAGGCAAAGGGGCCGGCCTTACGGCGGCACTTGCCATGGCGCGCGCGCAGCACCCTCCGCACCCCGCCTGCACACGCCACGTTCGGCCATCCGGCCACCGGCAGCGCAGCGCTGAGCATCAAGTTCGCCGCGTCAAGCCTGCCGGGGCTGCTAACAGCGGTTCTTCTCGTTCACCAGCAACGCGCGTCAGCACGTATGACCGTGATCGCTGGCGCGTCTCCCCTGGGAGAGGCATGGATCAGATAACAAGAGGTAGGTAACCATGAGGCCGCTTCGCCATATTGCCCGGCTCGCTATGATCGCCGCGCTGCTCGGGGGCACGGCTGCATTCGCTGTGACCACATCACCCGGAGCATCCGCTGCACCGGCGGCCATGCATGACGGGTGGGTCCGGTGTGCCCATCTGTCCCCTGCCGCGCCTGCCATGGACATCTACATGTTTCCGTTCGGCGAGCCCAGCCGCCCGATGGTACTGAGGCACGTCAGGTACGGCGGTGTTTCTGAGTACATGTCGGTCAGCCCGGGCCGGTACACGGTGGCGATGCGGGCCGCCGGCGCGCCCGCGTCAACCCCTCCCGTTCTGGTCACGACATTCGTGGTGAATGCCATGACGGCCTATACCGTGGCTGGCGTCGGCCCCAACCCCGGCCTGCGGGAGGAGGTCTTGAAGGACCAGATGACGCCCCCCAAGGGCAAGGCGCTCGTCCGGGTGATTCAAGCATCGCTCAAGCAACAGCGGGTGATGGTCAACTACGGATCGAACGTTCCCGCGCGGCAACTGGCCTTCGGCTCGGCCACGCCGTACATGGCCGTCGCGCCGGGGACGCGGACGGTGCGATTCACCGCGCCGGGCAGTCAGATCGCCAAGGCAGTCAAGCTGGCCCCCGACACAGTTCACACCCTCGTGGTGCTTGACGGCTCCTCCGGGCTGCAGATAAACGCCCTGACCGACGCTGTGGGCAGCGAGATGATGCCCATGGGCGGAGTCAACACCGGCTTCGGCGGGACCGCGCCGCGCCCGCCCGCGAACCCGGTGCCCTGGCTGCTGACGATCGCGGCCGGGACACTGCTGACCGTGGCGAGCCTCGCCAGGCTGCGCCGGTCACGCCGCACCGCCGCGGCCCGTCAGTGAAGGGCCCGGACGCAGCGCGTCTGCAACCCCTTGCCGACCCATAGGCCGGGGTCCCGGCTGCGTGTCCCGCTGGAGGGGAGTGAAGGGGAGACCTCGATGTGGACGATTCGGACAGCGTCAGGATCCTTGATCCACATATCGACGAATCCCCCGGCTCGGCGGCCTGCTCTTGGAGTACCTGGACGACTTGTTCCCCCGGGTTTGCCCGATATGGCGGCGGGTAGGCGACAGCAGGCGCCCGTGAGGGCGTTGTGAACAGAGGGAAGAGGACAGCGACGCCGAAAGAAGGTACAGCGATGCGAACCTACGAACGCCCGACGCTGACCAAGGCCGGTTCGTTCAAGAAGCTCACCGGCCTCGGTGGGTCCGGACCGCGGGACTTTGCGTTCCGGCACCAATCGCTCTGAGCACGCGACTCGCGGACTGACTGCCCAGTCCCGGCTGAGCCTGGGGCATGATCAAACACCGGCCGATTAGGCGGGGCTGGGCATGTCAGTCGGCGGGTCTGATGCTGGCCTGCGTGCGCCTTAGGCGAAGTGACAGTGACGGGCAAGGCCATTGCGCGGCGGTCCGTGAACGACTTATACGCAACCCTTAGCACGATCGATTCACGAAGAAGCCAATTGTTCCACCTTCATGCTCAGGAGAATGCCTAGGTGGCGGGACTCGCCGATCTCAGCCTTCTGACCTCCTGGTTCGTCGTGCTCGCCGACCACGAGTCGGCCGGGCCGCTCAGTGACGCGCTGCGGTGCCACGCGGCCAGGGAGATCAGCCACCCATCCGGTCGTCCGTGGCTGCTCGGACGCTGGCCCGAGAGCATGCTGAGCAGCGGCCGGGCGCGTGCCACCAAGATCGCCGTCATCGGTCAGCATGCGCTCACGTCCGAGCAGCTCGCCAGCGCGGCCGGCCGTGTCCGGACGGTCGCCGACCTCGATCGGGTCGCCGGGTCGCTGGTCGGCAGTGCCCACCTGCTTGCTTCGGTGGACGGTCGGGTACGGATGCAAGGAACCGTCACCGGCATCCGGCGGGTCTTCCACGCCCGAGCCGCCGGCACGACCGTAGCGGCCGACCGTGCCGATGTGCTTGCCCATCTGCTGAATTGCAGTCTCGACGAACAACGGCTGGCGGTTCACCTCCTCGAGCCTCCCATCCTGTACCCGCTCGCCGGGCAGCCGGTGTGGCGTGGTGTGACACTGCTGCCAACCGACCGCTACCTGGTGATCAACGACGACGGCGAGCACCGGTCGGTCCGCTGGTGGACACCGCCTGCGCCGGTGATGCCGATGGCCGAGGGCGCGGCGGCGCTGCGGCAGGCGCTGTCGGCTGCGGTCGCCGCGCGCACCCACGGGCGGCAATTGGTCAGCTGTGATCTCGGCGGGGTCGATTCGACCGCGATCTGCTCGCTGGCCGCCCACCAGGAGGCCAAGGTCGTCGCGTACACCGGGGCCAGCCCGGATCCGCTGGCCGATGACGTCGTCTGGGCCGCCCGCACGGTCGCCGGGCTCGGGAACGTCGAGCACCACGTTGTCCCGGCGGACGAGATGCCGCTGGTCTACCACGGGCTCCTGCGCCTGGACGACCAGCTCGACGAGCCGTGCGCCGTGACCGTGGACCGTGACCGGTGGCTGATCATCGCCCAGCGGGCCGCGGCGCGCGGTTCCGGCCTCCACCTGACCGGCTTCGGCGGGGACGAGCTGCTGTACGGCTCGATCGCGCATCTGCACGACCTGCTGCGGACCAATCCCAGGGTCGCCCTGCGGCAGCTGCGCGGCTTCGCCGCCAAGTACCGCTGGCCGCGCGGGCAGGTCCTGCGGCAGCTCTCGGACCGCCGCCCGTACCCCGCGTGGCTGGCAAGCGTCGCCGACAGCCTCACCGTCCTACGGCCGCCACTCGACGAGCCGCTCCTGGACTGGGGGTTTCGGCCGCGGCTGCCGCCATGGACGACACCCGAGACCGTCGCTGCGGTGCAGGGGCTGATCCGGGCCGAAGCGCGCAGCGTCCAACCGCTCGCCGAGGGGCGCGGCCAGCACCGCGAGCTGGAGACCATGCGATTCATCTCCCGCATCGCCCGTCAGGTTGACCAGATGGCCACGCGGACCGGGATCACGCTCGCCGCGCCCTATTACGACGACCGGGTCATCGAGGCGGGCCTGGCGGTCCGGCCGCAGGAACGGATCACCCCGTGGCGCTACAAGCCGCTGATCGTGGAGGCGATGCGCGGCATCGTGCCCGACCAGAGCCTGACCCGCCAGACTAAGGCCAACGGGACCGGAGACGAGGAGCCTGGCCTGCGGCGGCACCGCGCCGAGGTCCTCGCGCTCTGGGAGGACTCGCGGCTCGGCCGGCTAGGCCTGATCGACGCGGCGGCGCTGCGCGAGCTGTGCACCCGGCCGATCCCGCCCCAACTGCAGCTCGGGGTGCTGTACCAGAGCGTGGCGTGCGAGATGTGGCTGCGGACGCTGGAACGTTCGACCGTAACGCCGTGAGGAGAGAGGCATGACGTTGAAGCTGCGTGATGGCGTGTCGACTGCCGATACCGATTACGGGATCGCGCTTCTCGACGAGGACAGCGGCGAGTACTGGAATCTCAATCCCACTGGTGCCCTGGTGTTGCAGACCCTGCTGGAGGGCGGGTCTTCGACGGATGCGGTGCAGGCGCTCGTCGCGCGCTACGACGTCGACGCCGACTCGGCGAGCCGGGACGTCCAGGACCTGCTGGGCGGGCTCCAGTCGGCCGGCCTGGTCGCCCGGTGATGCGTACCGGCAAGGTCCTGCGCCCGCTGCGACCTCCGAGGAGGACCCCGTGAGCACCCCGGAGGCCGTGTTCCACCAGCCCAGGTCGATCCCCCTGCCACGTCGGATCGTGGCCCGCCTGGCGGTCGTCGCCGCCCGGCTGCTTGCCACTCAGTCGCCTCGGCGCATCCGGACCGTGCTCGGGTGGCTCCGTCGGGGAGTCAGGCCGGCCAGCTTCGAGCAGGCAAAGGCCGCACGGGACACGGTGGTGGCGGTGAGCCTGGCATGCGCGTCACGGGAAGGATGCGTGCCACGGTCGCTGGCGACGGTCCTGCTCTGCCGGTTGCGGGGTCAGTGGCCGACCTGGTGCGTGGGAGCGCGGCGGCTCCCGCCCTTCGCCGCCCACGCCTGGGTCGAAGCCGACGGGGTCATGGTCGGCGAGGACTACCCGGCGGACTACTTCCGCCCGCTGTTCAAGGTGCCCTGAGTCCGCCATATGGCCGATGCTATCGAACCGCGCGTCCGGACCGATGACACGCCGGGCCGGCACGTCCGCGAGCGGTCCGCCTGGCGCCTGCTGCTCGGGCACGTGAAGCCCTACCGCTGGACGATCCTCGGCGGGGGACTCCTCGGGTTCCTCGGCGGACTGGCGTCGCTCGCCCAGCCGATGGTCGCCAAGCTGGCCGTCGACACCCTTGGCCAGCGCCGGTCCCTGGCCGGGCCCGTCGCGCTCCTCGCCGGAGTGACCGTCGGCGGGGCACTACTCAGCATGGCTGGGGTCTACCTGCTGGGCCGGACCGCGGAGAGCGTCGTGCTGACGGCCCGGGAGCGGCTGATCTCGCGGCTGCTGCGGTTGCGGGTGAGCACGCTGGACCGGCTCAAACCGGGCGAGCTGCTGTCGCGGGTGACCTCCGACACCACGCTGCTGCGGAGCGTCAGCACCTACGGGCTGGTCCACACGGTCAACGCGACGTTTCTCCTGGCCGGCTCGATCGTGCTCATGGCCAGGCTGGATCCGGTGCTCCTCCTGGTGACCGTCGCCGTTCTGGCTGTGAATGCGGTGGCCGTGCTCATGGTCGTGCCCCGGATCCGGCGCGCCACCGAGCGGTCGCAGGCGGCCGTCGGCCGGATGGGCGCGGTGCTCGAACGGGCGCTCGGCGGGTTCCGGACGATCAAGGCCCACGGCGCCGAGGAGGAGGAAATCACGGTCGTCAGCGGGGCGGCCCGGCAGGCCTGGCGGCGGGGCATGGAGGTGGCGGGCTGGACGGCGCTCATGGAGGCGTCCGCCGGGCTCGCCGTCCAGGTGTCGTTTCTGGCCGTCCTGGGGGTCGGCGGGGCGCGGGTGGCCAGCGGGGCGCTGCCGGTGTCGTCCTTGGTCGCGTTCCTGCTGTACCTGTTCCTCCTGACCGACCCGGTCAGCTCGCTGATCAACGGCGCGACCCAGCTCCAGGCCGGCCTGGCCGCCGTGGTCCGGCTGCAGGAGCTGGAGCGCCTGCCCGTGGAACCGGCGGCCACGCGGCGGAGCACGCGCTCGGCGTGGTCCTCGGGACCGGCATCGGTCGCATTCACCGAAGTGTGGTTCAGGTACGGCTACCCGCCAAATGGCCCGTGGGCGCACCGCGGCCTCACCTTCGAGCTGCCCCCCGGCGGGACAACCGCGATCGTGGGCCCGTCGGGCAGCGGCAAATCGACGATCTTCGCCCTGCTCGAACGCTACTACGAGCCGCAGAGCGGCAGCATCATCATCGACGGCCGGGACATCCGCACGTGGCCTCTGCCCGGATTGCGGGCCGCGATCGGCTACGTGGAGCAGGACGCCCCCATCCTGGCCGGGACGCTGCGCGACAACCTGCGCCTGGCCAGCCCGGATGCGACCGACGAGGACTTCCGCGCCGCGCTCAGCCTCACCCGCCTGCAGGATCTGCTGGACCGCCTCGGGCTCGACACGCCGATAGGCCACCGCGGCACCACCCTGTCTGGCGGGGAGCGGCAGCGGATCGCCATCGCCCGGGCCGTGCTGCGCCGTCCCCGCGTGCTGCTGCTGGACGAGGCCACCTCGCAGCTCGACGCGGTCAACGAGCTCGCCATCCGCGCCCTGATCGAGGCGGTCGCGCCTACCACCACGGTGGTGGTCATCGCCCACCGGCTGTCCACCGTCACCAGTGCCGACCGGATCCTGGTCATGGAGGCCGGCCGGGTACGTGCCATCGGCAGCCACGCCGAGCTGGCCGGCACCGACGACCTCTACCGGCGGCTCGCCACCAGCCAGTTGCTTGCGGCCGAGACCTGAGCCGCTCGATAGAAGTGCTTCAACGTCCCTATCCTGCGAACTGGTCCAGCTGCCCTGATAGCCGCATGCACGTGAGAAGGGTTGATGAGCGCGTCCACGAGCGGATTTGCGATCCGGCCCACCTGTTGTTGGACTTTTGTGTATTTTTGTGTGGACGTCCGCATTTGATCTCGCGGTCGTCACAGCTCAACCGGGACGAGCGGCAATGCCGTCAGCCCTTCACCGGTCACGCGCCTGTCCGCGCGCAGCAGGGGGAATCCGAGCCTCAAGTCTGAGCGGCATGCGGCCGTGGCCGTGGAGGTCAGGCGCGCCGCGGAAAGGCTGAAGCGCGTGAAACACAAGCTGGCAGCGACCCTGGTCGTCGTCGTGGCCCTGATAGCGGCGACCGCCGCCGTGACGGGCATCGCCCCCGCGGCGCAGGCCGCGAACGGCCCCGCCTGGTCCATCGATACCTACGGGACCCCGCGGCCGAGTGACAATGTCGTCCTCAAGTGGAACGAGCAGCTGCTCAACACCATCCGGCGCAACCCGAAGACAACCGGCCCGACGGTGGCGGCGAGGGCCATCGGCATCCTCAACACCGCCATCTACGACGCCTGGGCGCCCTACGACCAAAAGGCCGTCGGTACCCGCCTGCTCGGCGCGTATCGCCAGCCCTCTGCGCAGGACACCGACGCCAACAAGAACGAGGCGATCAGCTACGCCGCCTACCGGGTGCTCAACGACCTGTTCAAGGACCCGACCAGCGTCGGCGCCTACAACCAGCAGATGTCCGACCTGGGGTACGACCCCCTTGATACCTCAACGGACACCACCACCCCGCAGGGCATCGGTAACGTGACCGCCCAGGCGGAAATCGCCTTCCGGCACACCGACGGATCCAACCAGCTTGGTGACAACCCTAACGGCACCCCGGGGGTCCCCTACTCCGACACCACCGGGTACCAGCCGGTCAACACCTGGCAGCAGGTGAACGACCCGTGGAAGTGGCAGCCGCTGTGCGTGCCGCTGGTGCCCTACGGGATGCCCTGCACCAGCCCGAGCGCAGAGCAGAAGCCGTACACCCCGCAGTGGGGGCAAGTCACCCCGTTCGGCCTCGACCCGAAGACCTTCATGCCGTACGAGCTGGAGACGATGCCCGGCCTGCGGAAGAACGCCGACGGCAGCTACGACACCACCGACATCGACCAGGCCCTGCGGGACACCTCCAACCTGACCGACGCCCAGAAGGTCACCGCCGAGTACTGGGCGGACGGGCCGGGCACGGCGTTCCCGCCCGGCCACATGGTGATCTTCGGCGAGGCGCTGTCGCGCATGCGCAGCGACACGCTGGATCAGGACGTCAAGCTGTTCTTCCCGCTCGGCAACGGCGTGATGGACGCCGGAATCGCGGCCTGGAAGCAGAAGTACCTGTCTACGAACGACACCGTACGGCCGATCACCGCCATCCGGGAGCGATACAAGAACCAGCTGATCAATTCGTGGCTTGGGCCCGACAAGGGCTACGGGCAGGTACTCGGGCAGAACTGGATACCGTACCAGGCCACTAACGTGGTTACCCCGCCGTTCCCCGAGTACGTGTCCGGGCACAGCACCTTCACCGCCGCCGGCCGCACCATCCTGGCCCTGTTCTACGGGACCGACAACTTCAACGCCAAGATCACCATCCCGGCCGGCAGCGCCAGTTTCGAGTCCGGCACCCCGCGCAAGCCGGTGGTGCTGTCGTGGAAGACGCTGACCGATGCCGCCGACCAGGCGGGCATGTCGCGCCGCTATGGCGGCATCCACTTCCAGACCGGCGACATGGACGGCCGGGCGCTCGGCAAGGTCGTCGGCTACGACGACTGGAACAAGGCGCAGGCCTTCATCAACGGGACCGCCACCGCCCCCCGGTAGCAGTCACCCGACCCAACTGCCCACAGCCGGAACCGCCCGGGCTCGCCGGAGGCCCGGGCGGCCTTGTATTCGGCGGCATGGAACGGGCAACGACCCGGCTCACGCTGCGTAATTAGCGCTCCACATGAGTGCGCAGGTACCTGGTGGTGGATGCGGTGTCGGAGTTCGCCTTGGCGATGTCGGCCGCGCAGATCGGCCCGGCGATCTGCGCGGCGATCGTGCGGGTGAGTACTCGCCCTGGTTCTCCCAGCGGTCCTGCTTGGGTGGCCGGGCCGTTCGCGACGAGATAGTTGGCGGCGGGCTTGACATGCCCTGTGTAGGTGGCCGCGCCGGTGCGGTGCAGCATCCAGGCCAGGATGACCAGGGCGGCGACCTCGTCCATCTGCGTGTTCGTCCAGTGCAGGCTTCCGTCGACGGCGGAATTCTGCGGGAATGAGCCGTCCGGTTTCAGCTGCCAGTCGAACAGGTAGCTCAGCGCGCGGTTCGCCGCGGCGGTGTCGCCAGCGGCCGGGAGCGCGGTGGCCATCTCGTACAGGTCACGGCTCCAGACCAGGTCGTGTGCGGCCGAGGGGTTTTCCAGGCCGGTGCCCCAGGCCCATGGCATGGTCGGTGAGGCGATGAACGCCCCGCGGTAGGTCTTGTCCTCTGAGGCGGCCAGGACCATCACGGACACGTCGTAGAGCTGCTGCTCGGCGGTGGTGGGCGGCGGCTTGAGGGAGAACAGGTAAGCGTGCCAGCCGCCTGCGTACGCCGGGGAGACGGCTGGGTAGCCGGCGGTCAGTGATCCCTGCGCGGCGGCGAGCGTGGCGTGCTGCTGGCCCACTCCGTCAACGTTCAGCCTGGCGGTCTCACCGACGTTGCCCGGCGCGGAGGTGTGCTGCTTGAGAGAATCCCGGCGCGGGTGAGCGCTTCGGCGCCTCGCGCAACTCCGGGCCTGGACGGCCAGCACCGCGACGACCTCGACCAGATAGCGGTAGGCGGTGGCCCGCAAGATGCCATGGTCACGGACCAGCGCATCCACGACTGTGCGGTCACGGAACCACCGCAGCCCGGCCACAGGTCAACAGCACGACAGCGCGGGCTCCCTTGGGCGTGCCGCGCCGCCGGCGCCCAGTCCCAGAGCAGGCGGCCACGAACTGAGCCAGTTCCCTTGGGACCTCAAGGGTGGCACGCTAGGCGATCACGTGGAGCCTTCAGTGGAAGCTGATCTTTGGTAAGACTTTCGTCTACCGGGGCTTACAAAGCTACGTCCGGGCAGTCCGGTTTGTCCGTATACCCGCCTCGATGTCCCTTCTGGGCCGGAAAAAGCCCAACTACCCGAAACCCTATTTCGCTGAGATCACCTCAGCGTATATTTCTCGGCAACATTGTGTCATTCGGGTTGAAATCGTTGATTGGCGTCTGCTCTGCTACTTCACAGGGATCGACGGTCACACCACGGCGTTACCGGTGGGGGGACTCACGCTTGCGACCACATAGCTGGCGGCTGGAACAACCCGGGGCGGCACCGGGGAATGCGGGCATGCGCGCCGGTCCGGGGCGGGGTGCGCCGGGCGGCCCGGGAACACTGGACAGCACTGGCGCACGCTCAGCACGAACCGGGGCGGACGGCCTGCCGTTGCGGGTTCGCCCGTCCCGCCGCCCGGGGTCCGGCGACATCGCTGCGCACGACAGGGTGATCTTGTCCGACCACGACCTGGCGGTCATCAGCAGAGTGGTCGCACGGGCGCGCGAAGATGGCAAGGACGGCCGGCCGGACGCCGCGGCAGGCCAGCCCGGGCCTGGCCCCGGCCCGGACCCCCCGGCTGAGGAGTCCCGACAGGCTCGGCCGCCCGAGCCCCGGTGCCCGGCGCCACCGCCCGCGATAACCCAGGCGCTGCCCGCAGCCGACCCGGCACCACCACATGGCACGGTACTGGCCAGCACCATCCGGTCGCGGGCCCGGCAGCGGTTCTGGCCGGCTACCACGCGCTGGCGGGTGATCAGCGCGCTCATCGTGGCCGCCGTGCTGTTCTGCGGGGGAGCCGGCACCGTCGCGCTGGGCCGCGGCACGATAGCTGGGAAGGGGGCGGCGAGCGGCGGACAGGCCCCCGGCGATGCCGCGATCGCGGCCGCGGCAGCGGCCCGGACGGCGGCCGCGGCGTGGATGGCCCGGCAGGTCACCCCGGCCGCTATCGTCGCCTGTGACCCGCAGATGTGCGCGGTGCTGCAGGGCAAGGGGATTCCGGCCGGCCGCCTGCTCGTGCTCCGGGCCGGGAATGCCGGGCCGCTCGGCAGCGACGTGATCGTGTCAACGGCAGCTGTCCGGGAGGAGTTCGACAGCCGCCTGACCAGCGTGTACGCCCCGGTGACACTGGCCACGTTCGGGTCGGGGAGCGCTCAGGTGGCGGTCCGGGTCGTTGCCGCGGATGGGTCTGCCGCCTACCGGCGCAGCTTGCACGCGGATGTTACCGCCCGGCGCGCGGCTGGTGCCCTGCTGCTGCGCAACCCGCACGTGCGCGTATCGCCTGCCGGCCGCCGCGAACTGGCCGCCGGGCAGGTTGATGCGCGTCTGCTCAGCGCTATCGGGGCGTTGGCCTCGCTATACCACGTCGACGTCACCGGCTTCGGTGCGCCCGTGGCTGGCGCGGACCCCGGCGTGCCACTGCGTTCGGCCGACATATCGCCGGTCCCGGCAGGCCGCGGGCGCGACACGGCGACGCTCAACTCCGTGACGAGGTTCCTGCTCGCCCAGCAGGCCCCCTTCCGGCCTGCAGATGTCACCACCGTGCGGCTGGCTAGCGGCCAGACCGTGCTGCATGTCGAATTCGCCGCACCGAGCCCGCTGGGACTGCTCGGGGCCTCTAACTGAAGTTAAGGAGATCATCATGACATTGCGGCTGAACACGCCGCGCCAGTGGCGGCTGCGCCGTCACGGCTCTGGCGGCAAAGGTGCCAGCCGGCGCGGTGCCGCGCTGGCGATGCTGCTGGGCGCGGCCATGCTGGCGCTGGGCACGCTCGCCGGGACCACCGCAACCGCGTCTGCGTCTTCGATGCCGTCCGGGATGGGCTGGGTGCGGTGTGCCCACCTGTCGCCCAACACCGCCCCGGTGGACATCTACATGTACTCCTTCGGTGATCCCAAGGCGATGGATGTGCTCCGGCATGTCCCCTACGGCGATGTGGGCATGTACATGAAGATGCCGGTCGGGCAGTACTCGGCCGCCATACGGCCGGCTGGCGCGCCGGCCAGCACTCCGCCGGTGATATCCGCCAGCTTCATGGTGCACGCCGGGCAGGCCTACACCGTGGCCGCGATGGGCCCGGCCAAGGGCCTGCGGCTCCAGGCGCTGAACGACCGGCTGACCACTCCCCACGGCAAGTCAATGGTCCGGGTCATCCAGGCGTCGCTGAAGGAGAACCAGGTCACGGTGCGGGCGGGCAGCGCCACGCTGGCCAGCAACCTAGCTTTCGCCAGCATCACTCCCTACGGGACGGACAAGCCAGGCCGGTGGATGGTGCACGCCGCAGGCGGCAGCGAGACCTGGTCCGGGAACGTCAAGCTGAGCGCAGGCTCGATTCATACCCTCGTGGTGCTGGACTCCGTCGGCGGCCTGAAAGTCACTGACCTGCTGGACGCCGCGGGCAGTGCCATGATGCCCGAAGGCGGCGCAGCCACCGGCCTCGGCGGCACGGTCCCGGGCCCGGCGCCCTCGCCGCTACCCTGGCTGGCCGCGCTGGCCAGCGCACTGCTGGTGGCGGCGGCCGCAGCGATCCGGCTGCGCCGGAGCAGGGCAATGGCGCGGCACGCGCGCTGATGCGGGCGGCCCCGCCCGCACCGGCCACCAACGCTGAGCCAGGCAGGCACGCACGACACAGCCCGCCCTGGCGCCAGGTGGCACGGCGGCCGCTCACGGCCGCCGTGCTGCTCGGCGGCGTGCTCGCGATGGCCATCGCGGTAGCCGGACTGCTGATGCTGACCGGCCGTCCCGGGCACCCGCCCGGGACCGCCGGCGCCACGCCGGACGGCCTGACGCCGCTGGGCACACCGGCCCCGCTGCCGAAGCCCGCCACCCGTACCGCGCCGCTCCCGGTCGCGCTGCAGATCCCGGCCATCGGAGTGCGCACCAGGCTGACCCGGCTGGGCCTCACCCGGCAGGGCACGCTGCAGGTGCCAGGCAGCCCCTCCGTAGCCGGCTGGTACACCGCCAGCCCGCGGCCGGGCGAGATCGGCTCCTCGGTCATCGCCGGGCACATCGATTCCTACCGGGGCCCAGGGGTCTTCTACCGGCTGCGCGAGCTGCACCCAGGCAACCAGATCTACGTGCGGCAGGCAGACGGCAGGTTCGCCGTATTCCGGGTCACCGCGGTGAATCAGTACCCGAAGGCGCACTTCCCCACGACCGCCGTCTACGGCCCGGCACCCGATGCCGAGCTGCACCTGATCACCTGCGGAGGCACGTACGACTACGCCAGGCACAGCTACCTCAGCAACATCGTTGTCGACAGCACAGAAGTCCGCTGAACC
>DAIOWL010000056.1:0-7235 GCA_036758545.1 Streptosporangiaceae bacterium
TAGAACCGGCCCCGGTCGGCGACGTCGAACGCCTCGGCCATCGTGATCTGGATGCTCTCCACGTAGGTCCGGTTGAGCAGCGGCTCGATGACCGAGTTGGCGAACCGGACGAACAGGACGTTCTCCACCGGGTCCAGGCCCAGCCAGTGGTCGACCCGGTAGATGGCCTCCTCCGGGAAGTACTGGTGCATGAGCTTGTTCAGTTCTTCGGCGCTGCCGAGGTCATAGCCGAACGGCTTCTCCACCATCACCCGGTTGCCCGCGGCCCGTCCCGCGGTGGCGATGCCCTGCGCGATCCGCCCGAACAACACCGGCGGGACCTCCAGGTAGAACAGCACCTGCTGGGCCGCGCCGATCTCGTCCGACATGGCCTTGTAGGTGGCATCGTCGCCGAGGTCACCGTCCACGTATCGCAGCAGGCTGATCATCTTGACGGCGGCCGGGTCGGCCGGGTCCATCCCGTTGAGCTTCAGCGACGCGGTGGCGTACGCCCGGAACTGCTCCAGGCCCCACCCGCTCTTGGCCACCCCGACCACCGGGACGTCGAGTACGCCGCGCTTGACCAGCCCCACCAGGGCGGGGAAGGTCTCCAGCTTGGCCAGGTCACCGGTGGCGCCGAAGATTACCAGCGCGTCAACTTTGTCAGACATGTCATCCCTCCTGATGGATCGTCCTGATCAGATCGCACCCGGGCCCGGGCGTGCATCCTCCGCGGCGGGCGATCCGCTCACCTCACCGGAGCGTGCCGGGGGCGGGGTGACATCGGAGGATGGCTCCGGCGCCGGCCGGAAATCGCTGCTGCTGACCCGCTTGCGGAATACGTAGTACGTCCAGCTCTGATAGGCGAGCACCAGCGGCAGGAAGATGATGACGACGACGGTCATCGCCTTGAGCGAGTACGCCCCGGACGCCGTGTTGTACACGGTGAGGTTGTAGGCGTGGCTGGTGCTGGAGACCATCACGTTGGGGTACAGGTCGACGAAGATTGTCACCACGCACGCGGCGATGGTGACCGTGCTGGCCGCGAACGCGAAGCCTTCCCGGTGCTCGTAAACCAGCCAGGCCGCGGCGACGGCGGCGAGTATGGCGAGCAGTTCGATCACGTTGAGGAAGAACGCCGTGCTGGCCGTGACGTGCGTCCAGATGATGAAGCCGATGACGGCGGCGGTGGTGAAGGGCGCCACCCGGCGGGCGGCCAGCCAGGATCGCTCGCGCATCCGGTCGGTGGTCTTCAGGCACAGGAACGTCGCGCCGTGCAGCAGGCAGATCAGCACGAACGTTACCCCGGTGAACACGGCGTAGGGCTGGAGCAGGTCCCAGAACGACCCGGTGAAATTCTGGCTGGCGTTGATGGGAAGTCCGTGGAGCAGGTCGCCCAGGGCCACGCCGATCAGCAGCGGGGCCAGCAGGCTGCCCGTGGTCAGCAGGACATCCCAGGTGCGGCGCCAGCGCGCCGCATCGCGCTTGCCGCGGTACTCGAAGGCCACGCCCCGGATGATGAGCGAGGCCAGCAGGAGCACCAGCGCGAGGTAGAGGGCGGAGAACATGGTCGCGTACCAGCCGGGAAAGGCGGCGAACATCCCGGCCCCGGCTACGATCAGCCAGACCTCGTTGCCGTCCCACAGCGGCCCGATCGTGTTGATGGCGGCCCGGCGCTCGGCTTCGTCCGTGCCCACGACGTCGTGCAGCATGCCGACCCCGAAGTCGAAACCCTCGAGGACGAAGAAGCCGGTCCACAAGATAGCGATGACGATGAACCAGAACGGGACGAGACTCATCGTGACCCCTTAGTACTGGACAGCGGGTACGGAGGCGTTCGTGTCGGCATCAGTACGTTCGGGCTCGAGCTCCTTGCGGGAGTACCGCAGCATCAAGATCAGGTCCACGGTGCCGAGCGTGCCGTACAGCGCGATGAAGCCCACCAGGCTGATCCACAGCCAGGTAACGCTGACCGTCGGCGAGATCCCGTTCTTGGTGAGCATGATGCCCTGCACGATCCACGGCTGCCGGCCGCTCTCGGTCAGCAGCCAGCCCGCCGTATTCATGACGAACGGCAGCACCGCGCTCCAGACTGCCACCCACAGGAACACCCGGGACGTGGCGAGTTTCTTTCGCCGGATCAGCCACAAGCCCCACACTGATATCAGCAGCACCAGGGCTCCCAGATACGCCATCGCTCGCATGCTCCAGTACTGGATAAACACGTTCGGCACGTAATTGCCCGGGCCGAACTGCTTGCTGTACTGCGACTGGAGCTCGTTCAGCCCGACCACCTGGCCGTTCCAGTGGTTGGTGGCCAGCAGGGACAGCAGGTGCGGGACCTCGATGATCTGGGTCGGCGTCTGGTCGTTGTTGCCGCCGCCGATCTGGAACAGCGAGAACGAGCACGGCTGGCAGGTGGTCCACTGCGCCTCCGCCGCGGCGATCTTCATCGGCTGGTACTTGCCCTCGATCACGCCGAGCTCGTCGCCCACCAGCAGGGTGAACAGCATCGCCGGGACCAGCACGATCAGCGCGATCCGCGCCGACCGGGCGAACACCTCCCGCTCCCTGCCGTGCCGCAGCTGCCACGCCGACACGGCCAGCATGATCATGGCGCCGGTGACCAGCGAGACGAACACGACCTTGGCGTATCCCCACACGAAAACCGGGTTGGTGAACAGCGCCCAGATGTCGTTCAGCTGGGGCTTGCCGTGGACCATCACGTAGCCGACCGGGTGCTGCATCCAGGAGTTGGCCGCCATGATGAACGCCGCGGACAGCGCGCTGCCGAGCGAAACCGCCCAGATCGTCGCCAGGTGCACCCGGCGCGGCAGCTTGTCCCACCCGAACAGCCACAGCCCGAGGAACGTGGACTCCAGGAAGAAGGCGCCCAGGCCCTCCATGGCCAGCGGCGCGCCGAAGATGTTACCGACCAGCCGGGAGTAGGCCCCCCAGTTCATCCCGAACTCGAATTCCTGCACCAGTCCTGTGACCACGCCGATCGCGATGTTGATCACCAGCAGCGTGCCGAAGAACCGGGTCAGCCGCAGGTACTCGGTCCGGCCGTTGCGGTACCAGGCCGTCTGCAGCAACGCGGTGAGGAAGGCCAGCCCGATCGTGACCGGCACGAAGAAGAAATGGTTGATCGAGGTGAACGCGAACTGCAGCCGGGCGAGGTCGGTACTCGTCATAGCCACCGATCATGCAAGCCAGCGGCCGCCCGGACCTCATCCCTGCCGGGTGGTCCAGGCTGGTCGGCGGGCCCGGCCGCGAGGGCGCCGGGTCCGGCTCACCCCAGCGGGAGGAGGCGGCCAGGGCGCGGCGGGGTGAACATGCAGTCGTGACCATGCGCCGACGATCACTACGTGTCCTCCAGCGAATGGAGCGTGACCTGGCCAGCTCCGATCCGGGCCTGGACGCGCTCTTCCGGTCATTCGCGCGGCGCACCTTCGGCTGCGACCTGCGCTGGGTGGAAGAAGTCGGCCGCAAGCGGTTCTTGCTGTTCGGCCGGCGGCGCGAGCGGAAGCTGACCGAGCGGGCGAAGGACTGGACCGCCGAGAACTGGCAGGACCCGTGACGGCCGCGACGGCGCGCGGATCCGCGTACATCCTGCTCGGGTCGGCCGCTCCCGGTTCCGTCATCCGCCGCGGGTGAGCCCCGCGGGCCAGGGCCCTTCCAGGATGGGGAACGTGACGGAGCATTATGACGTGATCATCGTGGGCACTGGCGCCGGCGGCGGCACCCTGGCCCACACCCTGGCCTCATCCGGAAAGCGGATTCTGCTGCTCGAACGGGGCGACTTCCTGCCCCGCGAGATGGATAACTGGGATCCCGGCTCGGTGTTCGTGGACGGCAAGTACATCTCGTCCGACACCTGGTACGACGCCGACGGGAACCCGTTCCAGCCGCAGGTGCACTACTTCGTCGGCGGCGCCACCAAGCTCTACGGCGCGGCTCTGTACCGGCTGCGGCCCGGGGATTTCGGCGAGCTCAAGCACGCCGACGGCGTCTCGCCCGCCTGGCCGCTGACCTATGACGAGTTCGAGCCGTGGTACACCAGGGCCGAGTGGCTCTACCAGGTCCACGGAGTCCACGGCGAGGATCCCACCGAGGGTCACTGCTCGAAGCAGTACCCGTGGCCGCCGGTGTCGCATGAGCCGCGGATCCAGGAGATGTCCGACGCACTGGGCGCCGCGGGCTACCACCCGTTCCACGCGCCCTGCGGCATCCTGCTCGACGAGGCGAACCGGCCGGCCAGCCAGTGCATCCGCTGTACCTGGTGTGACGGCTACCCATGCCTGGTGCACGCCAAGTCCGATGCCGATGTCATGGCCGTGCGCCCGATCCTGGACCAGCCGAACGTCACGTTGCTGGTCAACGCCGAAGTCAGGCGCCTGGACACGGACCCGGGCGGAAGAGCCGTCACGTCCGTGGTGGTCAGCCGCGGCGGCCGCGAGGAGATCTACGAGGCCGACATCGTGGCGATCGCGGCCGGGGCCGCCAACAGCGCCGCGATCTTGCTCCGGTCGGCGTCCGACCAGCACCCGGATGGCCTGGCCAACGGCTCGGGCCAGGTCGGCCGCAACTACATGTACCACAACAGCAAGGCCGTGGTCGCCCTGGGCAAGGAGCGCAACGACACGGTGTTCGAGAAGACGCTCGGCCTGAACGACTTCTACTTCGCCGGCAACGGCCGCGAATGGCCGCTCGGGAACATCCAGATGTGCGGGAAGTCGAACGCTGAGGCGATGAAGGGCGAGGAGCCCAAGCTCACCATGCTGGCGCCGCACTGGAGCCTGGCGGACGTGGCTCGTCACGCCGTGGACTTCTGGCTGACCACCGAGGACGTGCCCAAGCCCGGCAACCGCGTGACCGTGGACCGCGACGGGAGCGTTCACCTCGCCTACGCCCCGACCAACGCCACCGAGGCCGCCGGGCTCTACCACGAGCTCAGGAAGATCCTCAACCACGTCGGGATGGCCCAGCACCACGTGCTCGACAAGAACTTCTACATGAACATGAACATCCCGATCGCCGGATGCGCCCACCAGGCCGGGACCTGCCGGTTCGGCCACGACCCGGCCACGTCGGTGCTCGACGTCAACTGCAAGGCCCACGAGCTGGACAACCTGTACGTCGTGGACACCAGCATCTTCCCCAGCATCGGGGCGGTGAACCCGGCCCTCACCGCCATGGCCAACGCCATCCGGGTCGGCGAGCATCTGCTCAGCCGGATGTCGTAAACCACGCACTAACCGGAGGTGACCGTGTCTGCCATCGGTGGCGAACCTCATCCGGCAACCGAGGGCCCGGAACTCAGCCCGGACGAGCGGGCCGAACTGGAACGCCTGCGGGAGGAGACGGCCAAGCTCCGCGGCCAGGAGGAGGCCAGCCCGCCGCGGCGGCGGCGCTTCAGCTGGCGAACCCCCGTTTCCATCGTGCTCATCGTCCTCGGCTGCATACTCGGCCCGGTCGCCGTGCTCGGAGTCTGGGCCGGCACCGAGGTGTCCGACACCGGCCGGTGGGTGGCGACGGTGGAGCCGCTGATCCACGACCCGGCCATCCAGAACGTCCTGACCGACAAGATCACGAACCAGATAACCAGCCGGCTCAACATCACCGGGACCGTCGACCAGGCCTCGGCCCAGCTCAACGACAGGGGACTGACGCGGATCAGCTCGCTGCTCAACACGTTCGGCCCGCAGATCGCCAGCTCGGTCACCGGCTTCATCCACAGCACCGTGCACAGGATCATCTCCGGTCCGAGGGCGGCCAAGATCTGGGTCCAGGCCAACACCGTGGCGCACCAGGCGGTGGTCAAGGTGCTCTCCGGGGAGGGCAACGGCGCCGTCAGCACGAAGAACGGCCAGATCGTTCTTAACCTCGGCCCGTTCATCACCGTGGTCAAGCAGGACCTAGTCGACCACGGGTTCGCGCTGGCGAGCAACATCCCGCCGATCAGCCCGACCGTGGCGCTGTTCCAGGCGAACGACCTCGGCAAGGCCCAGGCCGGCTACCGGTTGATCAAGACCCTCAAGATCGTGCTGCCCATCCTGGCGCTGGTTCTCCTCGCCGCCGGGGTGTACGTCGCGCGGGGCCGCAGGCGCGCCCTGATCGGGGCGGCCCTCGGCCTGGCCGGCTCCATGCTGGTCCTGGCGATCGGCTTGCTCATCGCCCGGAGCATCTACCTCAACAGCGTGCCGCCCAGCGTGCTGCCCGGCGACGCCGCGGCGGCCGCGTTCGACGCCATGGTGTACTTCATCAAGGTCGGGCTCCGTGTCGTCCTGGCGGTCGGGCTGGTCATCGCCATCGGGGCCTTCATCACCGGACCGTCGCGCGCCGCGATCCAGACTCGTTCGGCTCTGAAGTCCTGGCTGGGCTGGATCCGCAACTTCGGTGAGCGCCGGGGCGTGTCCACCGGCCCGGTCGGCGAGTGGACGTACGCACACCGCAGGGGCCTCCGCATCGGAGCGGTGGCCCTCTTCGCCCTGATATTTGTCTTCTGGGGTCATCCCACCGGGCTCGTCGTCATCATTCTCGTCATCGTCCTGCTGCTCGTCCTCGGCTTGATCGAACTGATCGGCCGACCTCCCGCTGAACCCGGGACCGCGGCCCAGACTGACTCATCCGCCACGGGTGACGCGATTCCCTAGAGCAGACACCAAGGTGAAGTCATCGTGCGGCTACTCATCCGCGTTGCGACCGAAAGGACCCCGACCATGACCATGCCAACCCAGGTAGAAGTCGACGACGCCACCCAGGAGACGCTGGGTGGCCTGTCCCGAGGCGACCACGACCTTCTGACCACGGGCCTGGAGCTGCGGGCCGAATGGCAGGCGCGGAGCGGTCTGGACGCACGCAGCTACGCCCTCGTCAAGCTGGCTGCGCTCATCGCGCTCGATGCCCCTCCGGCCTCGTATGTCTGGCAGGTGGCCAACGCGCTCGCCGCCGGAGCCACGCCGGCGGACCTCGTCGGCGTACTGATCGCCGTCACCCCGCAGGTCGGTGGGCCCAGGGTCGTCGCGGCGGCACCCGAGCTCATGGTAGCTCTCGGTCTTACCCTCCCGGATGACATGTAGCCCAGGCCTGACTTAGCAAGGAGGCAGTGATGTTCAGGAGGAGACGCCCGCTACTGCGTGCGGCGGTGGTTGGCGGTGGCGCGTACATGGCCGGCAAGCATGTGGCTAGGGGCCAGGAGGAGCAGGCGCAGATGCAGGCCGACCAGGACCAGCGCATCAGCGATCTGGAACAGC
>DAIOWL010000056.1:7335-8732 GCA_036758545.1 Streptosporangiaceae bacterium
GAGCAGGCGCAGATGCAGGCCGACCAGGACCAGCGCATCAGCGATCTGGAACAGCAGCAGGCCCCGCCGCCGCCGTCATATCAGCAGCCACAGCCGCCCCCGCCGGCGGCTGCGGCTCCGCCCCAGTCGTCGGCCATGCTCGACCAGCTCAACCAGCTGGCCGCGCTGCACCAGCAGGGCGTGCTGACCGACGAGGAATTCTCCGCCGCCAAGGCGAAGCTGTTCGGCACCTGAGCCCTGGCCAGCGTCCGGCCAGCCTGACTGAGACTGCTACGTCGGCCATGTCACGTTGATGCCGCATTGACGGGGCGAGTACGTTCGTAAGCGTGAATCCGGCGGTCACCGACGCGTTTCCCGTGCCGCGGGGCGGGGATCGGCTGACCGCTCCGGGGCTCGCCTTCGAGCTGCGTGAGTCGAAATTTCACCCGCCGGCGGTCCGGCCGGGAATCGTCGTCCGGACCGCTTTGCTTGGGCGGCTGGCCGCTACCCGGGTGCCGGTCATCACCGTGACCGCCCCGCCCGGCTACGGCAAGACGACGCTGATGGCGCAATGGGCTCAGCGGACCGAGTCGCGCGTGGCCTGGCTGTCCTGCGACGACGCCGACAACGATCCCGTTGTGCTGCTGAGTGCGCTTGCCGTAGCGCTGAGCCGGATCGGGCCCGTCGACCCGGCGATATTCTCGGCCCTGGCCTCCTCGGGTGCGGATATCACCGTGGTTCCCAGGTTTGTGGCCGCCGTCGCCTCGGTGCAGCCGCCGGTGACGGTGCTGGTCGACCACACCGAGGCGGTCACGAGTCGGCAGTGCCTGAATACGATCGCCGAGTTCGCCCTGCGCCTGCCGCCGGGCTGGCAGCTTGTACTGGCCTCTCGCACCGCCGTGCCGGTGCCGACGGCGCGGCTGCGGGCCCAGGGCGGGATATTCGAGGTCACCGCGGGTGACCTGGCGATGGGAGCACCGGAAGCCCGGTCGCTCCTGGAGCGAGCAGGGGTCGAGGCCGACGAGGCCGGCCTTCGCGATCTCCTGCAGCGGACCGAAGGATGGCCAGCGGGGCTGTATATCGCCGCACTCGCCATCAAGTCCGGCACCCGGCAGAGCGGCGCCGGCTTCACCTTCACCGGCGACGACGTCTACATGGGCGACTACCTGCGCTCGGAGCTGCTCGCCGGGATCTCAGCCAGGGAAGCGTCGTTCCTCGCCCGCACCTCGGTCCTGGAACGGATGTGCGGATCTCTGTGCGACGCGATCTTGGAGAAAGAGGGATCCGGAGCCGTCCTCGAGCAGATGGAAGCCAGGAACCTGCTGGTGCTCCCGCTCGACCGCCGCCGTGAGTGGTACCGCTACCATCACCTGCTCCGGGACCTCCTGCGATCCGAACTCCAGCGGCAGGAGCCCGGT
>DAIOWL010000056.1:8832-15290 GCA_036758545.1 Streptosporangiaceae bacterium
ATCTTCGGGCTCCTCGGCCAGCCCAGCGAGGCCGAGCGCTGGGCTGCCGCCGCCGAACGTGCGTCCCCGGCCGGGATCCTTCCCGACGGCAGCACGATGGAGGCCACGCTCGCCTACCTGCGCGCGATCTTGTGCCGCAAGGGCATCGGCGAGATGCGGCGCGACGCGCAGCTCGCCTGGGAGGGGCTGAGTCCGGCCAGCCCTTACCGGGCGACCATGCTGTACACGGAGGGTGTTTCCTTCCTGCTGGAAGGTGACCCGACCCGAGCCGGGCTCATTCTCGCCCGCGCGCTCGACCTCGCCACTTCGTCCGGCAGCTTGCCCCTGGCCGGCCTGATCCTGGCCGAGCAGTGCGGCGTGGCTGCCGAACGCGATGACTGGGCCGAGGTCACCACGCTCGCGGAGCAAGCGGCCGCGATCGTGGAGGACGGGCACTTCGGTGACTACTGGACCAGCGCTCTGGTCTACGCGTGGGCGAGCCGTGCCGCCGCGCACGCAGGAGACGTCTCCCGGGCACGGTTCTACCTCGGGCGGGGGTCCCGCCTCAGGCCCCTGCTGACCTATGCTCTGCCCGTCGTGTCGGTCCAGGCACTTCTCGAGATGACCCGTGCCTACATCACGCTCGCCGACCCCGCGGGGGCCGCGGCGGTTCTGGCCCAGGCCCACGACATCCTCCAGCAACGACCCGACCTCGGCGTCCTGCCCGAGCTGGCTGGCCAGTTGCAGGCCAGTCTCGCCACCGGCAGCACACGCTCCGTCGGCGCCTCGTCGCTCACGGCCGCCGAGCTGCGACTTCTGCCGTTGTTGTCCACGCACCTGTCGTACGCCGAAATCGGCGAGCGGCTGTATGTCTCCAAGAACACGGTCAAGACGCAGGCCTACTCCGCCTACCGGAAGCTTGGCGTCTCCTCGCGCAGCGAGGCTGTCGTCCGCACGCGTGAACTCGGCCTGGACGCCCTCTGACCACGTCTTCCGGCCCGCTCGCGGCTGATTGCGCGGATCGTGGTTACCCGGCTTGTGCGGGGGTAGCGGGGCAGGATGCGCTGGCGCCAGGCCTTCATGGCCGAAGTCTCCGATACGCTTCAGCGGCTCGGTCTGAGGGCTTGTCCTGTGTGCGGCTCTCGGGAGTCGCTCGAGATGAGCCCCTTCCCGGTGTTTCTGGCCGATGGCAGGTTTCCTGCCGGACCCGGCACTGACCTGACCTTCGCCGTGCGGGTCGAATGCGGCACGTGCGGCCATGTCATGCTGTTCAATTCCCAGAGATACCGCACGGGGGATGAAAAGATCCTGATGCTCGAGCTAGCCGAGGACGAGGAAAGCTCACTCGGAGAGTGAATGTCCCCCGTGCCCGTCAGTGGTGGCGGCGTGCGGGCAGGATCGCGCCGAATAGCCACAAGACCGGGAACACGAAGCCGATCAGGCCCAGAACCCAGTGTCCCTTGCGGAAGCTGAGCAGGGCGAGGGTGAAGATGAGCACGAGGTAGAGAATGGACAACGAGATAGCCCAGCCCGTTCCTGACATGGTCGCGTCTCCTTAGGGATATTGCTCATCACCGGCGCGAAGCGCACGCAGGGACGACTCGAAGGCATAGAGCCGGCGGCGGACAACCTCGGCCAGTTCCTGCCTGGCACCGCCGGGGGCGCGTTCGGCGTCCATCGCCGAGCGGACCGCCTGCAGTGAGGCGAGCACGTCGCCGATCGCAGCCTGGTCCTCGGCTTCCGGGGCCGCCTCGCGCAGCGCGTAGAGCGTCTGGGCGAGGTCGTCCGCCCGGCGCTGGATGTCATACCACCGGGCGCGGGCGTCGCTGGACGCCAGGTCACCTTGCGCCTCCGCCACGACCATCGCGTCGTGCAGGGCCGAGCCCTTGGCGTACGCGTCGATGAGCCTCGACCGCCAGCCGGCCGTGGCCGCCGAGCGGCGCCGGCTCGACTGGACGATCCACGCGATCAGGCCGGCCAGGACCAGCACGCCGAGCAGGATCCACAGCCAGAGCAGGCTGGTGCCTGAGCTGCTTCCCGAGGCCGCAGCGCTCGTCGACGTGGTCGGCGTAGGAGAGGTGGCGCTCTCGGTCGGCGCGGCGGTTGCGGTCTCCGTGGCGGTCACGGTCTCGGTCGACGGCTCCGCGGTCGGGGTGGTCGGCGTCTCGGTGGGCGTCGGCGTCGGCGTCTCGGTAGGCGTCGGCGTCGTGGTCGCGCCCGCGGTCGCCGAGCTCACCGCCGACGCCGCCCGGCTGGTCGCGCTGCCGATCGCGCTCTTCGCGCTGCTTGTGCACCCCGCCACCAGGCATCCGGCGACGAGCATAGCCACCGGAAGGGCAAAACCCTTATTCGTGCACCGCATACCGGGTCCTTCCGCCTGGTCAACTGGGTAGCCGCACCATCGATGATGGGCTGACGCGCGGCCTCCGGCCTCATCCGTCACGGAGGACTTGCCGGCGGGCACCGTCACGGGTCAGGAGGCTGACGCCCGGAAACCAGCTTGGCGCTCATCTTGACCGTCTTCACCGCGCCCGTCGCGCCCGCCTGCAACGTCAGGCCCACGGCGAAGAGGATGACGCCGAGGACGAAGATGACGTGCGTGCTCGAGCCGAGCATGATCAGCCCGACCCGGCCAAGGGCATACGGGGGCGTGCAGACCACCGCGCCGACCGCCCCGCCCACCACGCTGGCCGCCAGTTTGTCGCGTTTGGAGACGATGGCCTTCATCCCGATGAGCCGAGATGGAATCGCCACGTAGCAGACCATCATGATGCCGACGACGATGCTGAGGGCAAACGCGAACCAGAATTTTCCCCAGCGCGACACAACCACCGTCGCCAGGCCGAGCAGGACGCCGATGACCGCGCCGGACCCGAGGACCATGAGCAGGTGCTGATGGGCCTGGGTGAACGCGGGCCGGATCTGCGGTCGGCCCGGCTGGACGATCGCGAACGCGAACACGGCGTTCAGGTAGAAGCACGCCGCCGTGATGATGGCGACGGCGAGGACGAGCGGGATCACGATGGCCGGCCCGATCAGCACGTGAAACGCCTTGTCGTGCAGCACATGAGCCTTCAGATCGAGCATGGCGGCCCAGATCCACATCGCGGGCAGCACCTGGATCAGGGTCAGCCGCCAGTTGGTGAATAGCAGCCTCACCCCGTCGAAGAGCATTGCGAAGGCGCCGACCGCGAAGGCCAGCGGCGCCAGCCATGGCCGGGTGCGGCTCAGCCGCAGCACCATCTCGTTCACGGTCGCCTGGTCGCTGTCCCTGACGGCCTGGATAAACCGCGCGACCTGTGCCCGCGTGATGCGCCGCCGATGCGCCCGTTCGGGCACATCCTCTTCGATCGTCACTGAGCGACGCCCTCCGCGATCAGCCCGGCCAGAAACGGTCCGGCGAGACGAGGATGGCCGGCCGGGCCGCCTGCCGCCTCATCCACGCCGGGTGAGGCGGTCACCGGCCCGGCGCGGCATTGTCGAGTGCATAGCCGGAGAGGGGCCGAACATGTCCGGACTGACAGCGGAAGCGCCCGCGCGAGCCGTGGGCAGGTACCAGCTCGACACCGAGGTGGGTCGGCTCACCCCCGCCGAACGCGCGGCCAGGGGCAAGGCGGCGCGGGCCCAGGTGCCACGCGACAGCCACGCGGTATTCGACCCGTCGGTGGACCGGCCGGACCCGATCGCCCTGCTGGAACAGCAGGCAACGACCCGCGTTCCCGAGCTCGTGCCGGTGCGGTGGGGCCGGATGATGGTGTCCCCCTTCACCTACTACCGCGGCGCGGCCCTGCCGATGGCCAGCGACCTCGCCACGACTCCGGTGTCGGGGCTGGCCGTGCAGGCCTGCGGCGACGCGCACCTGTCCAACTTCGGCCTGTTCGGCTCGGCCGAACGTCGCCTGATGTTCGACGTCAACGACTTCGACGAGACCCTGCCCGGCCCGTGGGAATGGGATGTCAAGCGGCTGGCGGCCAGCCTGGAAGTCGCCGGTCGCGACAACCAGTTCCCGGCCAAGCAGCGCCGCGAGATCGTGATGAACGCCGCCTCCCGCTACCGGCAGGCCATGCGTGAGTTCGCCAGCATGACCAACCTGGACGTCTGGTACGCGCGCGCCGACATCACCGAACTGCGGGCGCAGTTCGATTCCCAGCTCCGGGCCCGGCAGCGCAAATACCTGGACAAGGGCCTGGCCAAGGCGCGGACCAGGGACAGCATGCAGGAACTGGCCAAGCTGACCCGGATGGCCGACGGCCGCCCGCGCATCATCTCCGATCCGCCGCTCCTGGTCCCGATCGACGAGCTGATGCCCGCGCAGACCGACCGGGCGGACCTCCAGGCCCAGCTGCAAGGCCTGATCGCCAAGTACCAGCGCACGCTGGAGACGGACCGCCGGTACCTGCTCCACCAGTTCGAGTTCTGCGACATGGCTCGGAAGGTGGTCGGGGTCGGCAGCGTCGGCACGCGCTGCTGGATCGTCCTGATGCTCGGCCGTGATGAGGCTGATCCGCTGTTCTTGCAGGTCAAGGAGGCAGAAGCGTCGGTGCTCAGTCGGTTCGTCGGCGTCAGCAAGCACGCCAATCAGGGCCAGCGGGTGGTGGCCGGCCAGCGGCTGATGCAGGCGTCCAGCGACATCTTCCTGGGCTGGCAGCGTATCGAGGCCGGCCTGGACGACCGGCCCAGGGACTTCTACGTCCGGCAGCTGCGGGACTGGAAATTCTCCGTCGAGATCAGCCTCCTGCGCCCTGAAGGACTGCAGATGTACGCCGGCCTGTGCGGCTGGACGCTGGCCCGGGCGCACGCCCGCTCCGGGGACCGCATCGCCATCGCCGCCTACCTGGGTGGCTCGGACGTCTTCGACCGCGCCATCGCGAGGTTCGCCACCGCCTACGCCGATCAGAACGAGCGTGACTATCAGGCCCTGACCGACGCGGTGAAGTCCGGGCGGATTACCGCCGAGCACGGCCTGTGACCAGGCGTGGTACTTGACCTTCTGCTCATCGGGCTGGGCATCACGCTCGAGCCGTTCCCGCTGACGGCCTTCATCCTGGTGCTGAGTGCCAGGAAAGGCATCTGGAAAGGCCTGGCGTTCATCCTCGGCTGGCTGGCCTGCCTGGTCGCGGTGATCGCGGCGGTCATCCTGGCCACCGGGAACCACCCGCCCAGGCCGCAGACCGTGCCGTCGACGGCCGCCCTCGCCGTCAAGCTGGCCCTCGGCGTGGTGCTGATCCTGATGGCCGAACGCCAGCGGCGCCGGATGGGCCGCCCTCGCAAGCCGCCGGCCTGGATGGCGCGCCTGGACCGGGTCTCACTCTGGGGGGCGGCCGGCCTGGCCGCGTTCCTGCAGCCCTGGACGCTGGTGGCGGCCGGCGCCGCCACCATTACCCAGGCCAAGCTCACTTCCGCGGGCAGTTACCTGGCCCTGATCGGTTTCTGCCTGCTGGCCACCTCCAGCTTCCTGTACCTGGAGCTGTACGCCACCTTCGCGCCCGCCCGGGCCAGTGCCCGGCTCGACCAGCTGCGCGCCTGGCTCGACTCGCACCAGGACCAGGTGCTGATCGCCGTCTTCCTGCTCCTCGGCTTCTGGCTAGCGGGCAAGAGCATTTACCTGCTGGTCAACTGACACATGACCAGCCAGGATCCGACGGCGCAGCTAGTCCAGGTTCCGGCCAGGACCGGCGAGAGCCGCTGGCCCATGGCGCTGGCCGTGCTGGCCGCCGGAGGCCTCCGGGCCGCCCTGCCCCCTGAGCTCAGGAACGGCGACGCCCGCTGGGCCTTCATCGTGGTCGTCGTCGTACTCCTGGCCATACTGGTCATCGGCGATCCCGGCCGCATCGACCGTGACTCCACCTGGCTCCGGGCCTTCACGGCTACGCTGATCGGCCTGATCACCGCCGTGAACGCCACCGCCGCGGTGCGCCTGGTCGCCGGGATCATCAGCGCTGCTAATTTCAGCACCGACGCCAATGTCCTGCTCGCCAGCGGTGGTGCCATCTGGCTCAGCAACGTCATCGTCTTCGGCCTGTGGTACTGGGATCTCGACCGCGGCGGCGCGGCCGCCCGCGCGCGCGGCTCGGACCATCAGCCCGCCTTCGTCTTCCCCGAGATGGTCAACGCCCAGTACGTCGCGCCCGGCTGGTATCCGAAGTTCATCGACTACCTCCACCTCTCGTTCACCACCGCGACCGCGTTCAGCCCGACGGATGTCTCGGCCATCAGGCCATGGGCCAAGCTGATGATGATGGCGGAGGAAGCGATCTCGCTGCTCGTCGCGATCCTCGTCGTCTCCAGGGCCGTCAACATCCTCAGATAGACGGCAGACGTACCGGACCGCCACGTCCTGGCGGTCCGGTACGGCCGTGGATGCCGCGTCCGTGCTCAGCTGGCAGCGCCGCCGTGCAGGGCGTCCTGGAGGTCTGCCTCGCCTTCCTTGGACAGCGAGGTCTTGAGCACGGTGCCGCCGTACTTGCTCATCGCCTCGA
>DAIOWL010000057.1:0-8954 GCA_036758545.1 Streptosporangiaceae bacterium
AGCTGGCGCTTGAGGATCTTGCCCGAGCCGGTGCGCGGCAGCTCGTCCATGAAGTCCACCGACCGCGGCACCTTGTAGCTGGCCAGGTGCTCGCGCGCGAACGCGGCGATCTCCTCCGCGGACAGCGACGATTCCGGTGAGCGGACGACCGTGGCGTGCACGACCTCGCCCCACTCCTCGGACGGGATCCCGAACACCGCGACGTCATAGATCTCGGGGTGCTGCTCCAGCGCCGCCTCGATCTCGGCGGGGTAGATGTTCATGCCGCCGGAGATGATCATGTCGGTCTTGCGGTCGCAGATGTACAGGTAGCCCTCGTCGTCCCAGTAGGCGACGTCGCCGACCGTGTGGTAGTCGCCACGGCTGTTCGACTCGAAGCTGGCGTCGTTCTTGTAGTAGGTGTCGAACGCGCCCTTGGACCGCACGAATACCTCGCCGGCGTGGTCGGGCCCGGTGCCGGTGACCTCGTTGCCGTCGGCGTCGAGCAGCGCGATCTCGATGCCGGGAGCAGGCTTGCCGCAGGACCCCGGCTTGCGCATCTGGTCCTCGGGCATCAGCACGGTGTCCACGCCAAGCTCGGTCGACCCGTACACCTCGAACAGCGACTCGGGCGGGAAGTCCGCCACGTACTGCTGCTTGAGCGCGTAGCTCCACGGCGCCGCGTTGGCGATCATGACGCGCATGGAGGAGCGGTCGTAGCGCTCCTTGACCTCCTTGGGCAGCGCGCAGATCATCCGGACGAGCGCGGGCGCGGAGAACGTGGAGCTCGCCTTGTACTTGTCCACCAGCCGCAGCCAGTCCTCGGCGTCGAACTTGCGCTGGACGATGATGGTCTGGCCGAAGAGCATGCCGGCGCCCATGAACGCGCTGGGCCCGCTGTGGTACAGCGGACCGGAGGTGATGTAAACGTCATCGGGCCGGTAGCTGAACAGGTTCAGCAGGGCGCCGAGGAGTTCGGGATCCGGCGGGCCGGACCGGACCGCACCCTTCGGCTTGCCCGTCGTGCCGGAGGTGTAGATCATCGTCCCGCCCGTGCCCTCCGCGTCCCCGACGTCGGGCTCACCGGCGGGCGCGGCCGCGATGTCGGCGTCGGTCAGCATCCCGGCTGGTATCTCGCCCGGTGCGGGAGCTCCGACCGCGATGATGTGCCGGACCTTCACCAGCTGGTCCCGCAGCGCGGCGAACATGGCCGCGTGCTCAAAGTCCACGTAGGCGACCTCGGCGTCGCTGTGGTTGATGACGTAGAGAGCTTCCTCCGGCGTCAGCCGGTAGTTCAGCGGCACGGCGACCGCGCCGATCTTCCTGGCCGCGCTCATGATGGCTACGACCTGGGGAGAGTTCGGCCCGCACCACAGGACCTTCATGCCCGGGGTGATGCCCAGGGAGAGCAGCAAGTTCCCGATCCGGTTCGCCTGCGCGTTCAGCTCGGCGTACGTCCAGGCGACGACGGTACCGTCCGGCTTGTCGTCGATGACGCCCGGCTTGTCCGGCTGGCTCTGGGCATACATTCCAAGGATGTCCGGCATCGCACCTATCCCTCATGAAACGCAGTCGATGAGCACCGGCGGCTGACCGCATCCGCCTAGGGCCAATCTACGGAACCGGCATCGATCGGTAAATCCATGAAGTTTCAGGCGTCGGGAACGGTGGCGGCGGACCTCAGGGCCTGGCTGAGCCTTTCGATCTGGTCCAGCTCACCTGAGCACGGGTAGAGCACCACGTCGGTGCAGCCCGCGCCGGCCAGCCGGGCCAGCTCGACGCGCACGCCCTCGGCGCTGGTCAGCGTGTCACTCCGGGCCGGCATGAAGTAGTCAGGGCCGTAGTAGTGCTCAAGGTAGGCGTCCGCGACCGCGTCCGCTTCGGGACCGAGGCTGAAATACCGTGCGGTGATCACGCGCGGGAGCCCGTCCCGGCCCGAACGGGCCCAGGCGTCCCGCGCCGCCGCGACACCCTGCCGCAGCACCTCGAAGCCGAACAGCGGCGCGACCCACCCCTCGCTGACGGGCGCGGCCGACCGGGCGATCGCCGCGGGCGCCAGCCCGCCCAGCACGACCGACGGCCGGGCCCCGGGCGAGCGCCATGCCTCGTCCATGACGGCTAGCGCGGCGGCGAAGCGTTTACCCTGGCCGTTCGGCGGTATATCGCTCGCTTCGTAGTCGGCCGGCCACCCGCCCATGCCCAGGCCGGCCGTGAACCGTCCGCCCGACACCCGCACCACCGAGGAGAGCTGCTTGGCCAGCAAGCGGGGATTGGCCCGCCAGTTGACGTTGACCACGGTCGAGATCAGGCCGATGCGGCTGGTGCGCGCCGCGGCGGCGGCCAGCGCGATGAGCGGGTCGAGGTTGTCGTACACGAGGCGGTCGATCACGCCGACCGATTCGAAGCCCGCCTGCTCGGCCTGGGCGGCGAAGGATCCTATCCGCGCCATATCGGCTCCTGGCACGGCAGCCGGAAGCCCGATTCCGATTCTCATGGTGCCGATCTTCGGCGATTCGCTACGAGCCGTATTGAACGAAACGGACACCGGTCCTGCCTGACCTGCCCTGGCCGGCCGATGCCGGCCGGCCCTGGGCGCCCAACCGCCGGGCGGAAACCCTCTGACCAGGCTGGAAAGACAAATTCTAAGGCGCGCAATTATGACGCTGGGCTAATGTCAGAACGCCTCGGCCGGAAATAGAATACGGCCTTATTGCCGACCGGAAAGAGGAAAGCATGCATTCAGGCAAGCGGATCCTGCTGAGTGCGGCAGGGCTCATCGTCGCGATCGCCCTGGCCGGAACCGCGGTGGCGGCGCACGCCACCGCGCCACGTGCTCACTCGCTGGCGCACCAGCCGGGCGCGGCATCCGGGGCCTCCCACCTCAGCCTCGAGCGATTCGACCTCAACGGGTACGTGCTCGACACGAGGTACACGCTGGGCCGGAACACCGGAAACACGTTCCAGCAGACATACGGTCACTCGATGGTCCAGGGCGTTCCCATAAAGGGTCCGCTAGTCGGCACGCAATTCCCGCCGGAAGATTATGTGGCCATTCCGATTGGCCATCACGAACTGTACGTGACCTGGCTCGATCCGGTCACCTTCGCGATCGTGGACGCGTTCGTCATGGATTTCGCGCACCACACCGTATTCGACTATGCCCCGGGCAGCGACCATCCGGAAAGCGCTGGCACGGTTACCGTCGTGCACCGGGGGCGTAGCCCGCTCCCCTGATGTGACCCGGGCCTGACATGACACGCGTCGCGATCATCGGCGGAGGCATCGGCGGGCTGACGGCGGCGAACGCGCTGTCGCGGGCGGGCATCGAGACGGCGGTCTACGAGGCGGCCGCCGAGCTCAGGGAGATCGGAGCCGGCGTTGCCCTGCATCCCAACGCGATGAAGGTGCTGCGCGCCATCGGCGTCGAGGACGGCGTCCGCACCGTGGCCGGGCGGGCGCAGTGGCAGGTTATGCGGAACTGGAAGACCGGCCGGGTGATCGGCAGGACGAGCCCGCAGCAGCAGGCGGCCTCGTTCGGCATACCGGGCGCGACCGTGCATCGAGCCGACCTATTGGACGTGCTGGCCCGCGCACTGCCGGCCGGGCTGGTGACGCTGGGCAAACGATGCACGCAGGTCCGGCCGGACGGCGACGTCGCGGTCGCGCGCTTCGCCGACGGCAGCGAGATCGAGGCCGACATCATCGTGGGCGCCGACGGCATCCACTCACCGGTGCGCGCCTGCCTGTTCGGCCCGGACGACCCCCGGTTCACCGGGAAGATCTGCTATCGCAGCATCGTCAGGGCCGAAGCCGTCCGCGGCGTCCGTCCTTCCGCCGACGGGTCCCAGTGGCTGGGCCCGCACGGCACGATCGTGCTGTACCCGCTGCGGGGCGAGGAACTGATCAACGTGGTCTGCCACTACGACGATGCCAGCTACCGGCACGAGTCGTGGATCGCGGAGTGCAGCCGCGAGGAGGTGCTCGAGCGCTACGCCGGCTGGCACGAATCCCTGCTCGGCCTATTCGCCGCGGCCGGCACCTGGTACAAGTGGGCGCTCTACGACCGCGACCCGATCCCGCGGTGGACGCGCGGCCGGGTCACCGTCCTGGGCGACGCCGCGCATCCGATGCTCCCCTACCTCGGGCAGGGCGCCTGCCAGGCGATCGAGGACGGCGCGGTCCTGGCCACGGCGCTCACGGCGGAAGCCGCCGACCCGGTCACGGGCCTGGCCCGCTACGAGCGGACGCGCCGGCCGAGGGCGAGCCGGGTGGTGCTCGCCGCCCGCGAGCGGGGGCTGAGCAACCACCTGCCGTCCGGGTGGGCCGCCTGGCGGCGAGACCTGACGATCGCCTGGCGGCGACGGGTGAACCGGCGCGACCCGGAGGGGCGCGGCGCGGCCTGGCTCGCCGACTACGATGCGAGCTCGCCGGACGTGCTCGCCTGAGGATCGCCGGCGCGACCTGCCCGGTTAGACGTGAGCGGGCCGCCGGGCGCCCGACCAGTATGATTCGGCGGCGTCGAGGATGAGGTCCCGGGAGGTCACCGGGTCGAGCGAGGCGTCGGCGAGCATCTGGAACGCGATCCGGTGCAAGTACGTCTCCCGCTCTCCCTCCAGGGTGAAGCTGTTCTTCAGCTGCTCGGTGACCACCACGTCCTGCAGCATCGCCTCGCTGTCGTAGCCGAATCCGAAGACGACAAAGGATTCCCCGAAGACCACGTGCTGCGCGTTCAGGGGGAGGATCTGCAGCGTCAGGTTGGGCCGTTCGGCCTCGCGCGCGAGCCGCTGAAGCTGGTCGTACATGATCGCGTCGTTACCGATCCGGCGCTTCAGGACGGATTCGTCGAGCACCACCGACAGCTGCAGGCCCTCGCGGTTCAGCACCTCCTGGCGGCGCATGCGGACCCGGACCAGCCGCCCGATCAGGGCCGGCGGGATCGGCTCGACCCGGCTGTAGGTGCTAATGATGTGCCGCGCGTAGTCCTCCGTCTGCAGCAGGCCCGTGACCACGTCGACATGCCAGATGGACATGGACGCCGTCTCGTGCTCCAGGCCGATGAACTGCTGGTAGTCCTCGGACAGGCTGTCGGCGAACTCCTCCCACCAGCCCTTCTGCGTCGCATCCTCGGCCAGGCCGAGCAGCAGCTCCCGGTGCGATCCGGTGATCTGGTAGTAGTCGAGCAGCCGCTCGACCTCCCGGGGCCGCAGGCCGGTCCTGGCCCGCTCGTACCTGCTGATCTTCGACGGCGACCACTTCAGCGCCGCGGCGACCGCGTCTCCGCTCTTACCTTTGTCTTCCCTGATCCCGCGCAGCTCGGCGGCCAGTCGGCGCCGCCGTACCGTGGGGCTTCCAGGCGCGATCATCGGGCGTTCCTCCTCCTCGGCGCCGCGCGGGCGGACCAATGTGACGGTCACGCAGATTTCAGTGAAACATGCGCTTTAATACTTTTAGTACCCATACACTCGCCCATCGTAACCATTGCGTGGGCCCGGTTTCCAGCCGGCCAGGGGTACATAGTCGGGCATTTCGTCGTCAAGGTGGGTCGATCGCGGACGGGATACGCCGCGCGGGTGCCAACTATGGTGCTGCTGCGTTCCTAGAAGCTGCCGTGACTCGTGTCACTTCCCGTCGCCAGCTCTCCGAGGTGAAGGGCCCCTCGCCCCCATCGTGAGCGCCTCACTCGCGGGGTGAAGGGGCCCGCGCCCCCATCTACCGGGGGCAAGGCCCCCTTCACCCCGTTACTCGCCGGCCCGCGGGGCGCCGAGCCAGCGGGCCAGGGGCGGGGGATCGTCGGCGGCGGTGGTGGCCCAGGCGATGTAGCCATCGGGGCGGATCAGCAGGGCGCGGAGGCCGGCGAACTCGGGGTGATCGCCGGCCAGCTTCGCGGTCACGGTGTCCAGGCGGTCGGCGTAGGCGTCCGGGATGGTGGCGGCGGAGTCCAGGTTGAGCAGGACGAACCGCGCGGGGGCCAGGAGGCCGAACAGGGTGGCGGCGCGGAACCCTGACCTGCCGCGCAGGTCGAGGTCGGGAGCCCGGTGGCCGGCTAGCGGGACCTCGCCGGGCGGGGAGTAGCGGATGGCCAGGCCGGAGAGGCGGACGGCCAGCTCACGGCACAGCGACGGGTGACTGCCGAGGATCGCGTTGAACCGGTCCCGCAGCGCGACGCCTTCCCGGGTCGCGTTGGCGATCAGCCCGCACTGGGCCAGCGAGTCGTCGATCACGTCGAGGCCGACCGGGTACCGTTCGGCGTGGTAGCTGTCCAGCAGGCCGGGCGGCGCCCAGCCGCGGATCTCGGCGGCCAGCTTCCACGCCAGGTTGGCGGCGTCCTGCAGCCCGAGGTTCAGGCCCTGCCCGCCGGCCGGGTAGTGGATGTGCGCCGCGTCCCCGGCCAGCAGCACGCGGCCGGCCCGGTAGCGGGCCGCCTGCCTGGCCGCGTTGCCCACCCGGCTCAGCCACGCGTCCGGCGTCTGGAGCATGCCGAAGTCGGTCCCGGCCAGCCGCAGCGCGCTGGCCCGCAGTTCGGCGAACGTGGCCGGCGTGTCCACCGGGTCGTGCAGGGTCGCGTGGTCGATGACGGCCAGCCGGTACCGGCCGCCGCCGATCGCCACCATGTACATCGACCCGCCCGGCTGGTTGAGCGTGAGCGCGGGGGTCGGCGGCGGATCGGTCAGCTCGATGTCGCCCAGGATCGTCCGCCAGGTGTCCGGGGTCCCCTCGAAATCGATCCCGGCCGCGGCGCGGACCACGCTCGCGGCGCCGTCGCAGCCCACCGCGTAGGCGGCGCGGACGACGGCAGGCCCGCCGGGCGAGTCCACGTCCAGGTCGACGCCGGACTCGTCCTGCCGGAGGCCGGTGACGGCGTGCTGCCGCAGGTACGGCACGCCGAGCTCGGCCAGGTGCTCCTCGAGCAGTTCCTCGGTACGCCGCTGCGGCAGGAACAGCGTGAAGGGGTAGCGGGTGGGCAGGAACGAGAAGTCCAGCCGGTTCGTCAGCAGCGCGAAGTGCGAGGACGGCACCGGAGTGCCCTCGGCCAGCCAGCGGTCCACCAGCCCGCGCATCGCGAACTGCTCCACGGTGCGCGGGTAGATCGTGAGCGCCTTGGAGTACGGCGGCCGCTCGGCGCGCCGTTCCAGCACGACCGGGCGCACTCCCCCGCGGTGAAGTTCGGCCGCGAGCCACATGCCGACCGGGCCGCCGCCGACGACAGCCACATCGCACGGGGGCACCTCGCGGGCGTTCATCACAGGTAGGAGTAATCGACGGCGGCGGCGATCGGGTCCGGGCCGTCAGGCGGGATCAGGCCGCTGGACCGCAGCGCCGCGGTCACCGCGGCCAGGGCTCCGGGGCTGGACCGCAGTTCCCGCGGGATGACCCCGTCGGCGGCCAGCGCCTGGCAGGCCAGCAGCGCGTAGCGCGGCTCGATCGAGGTGCGTGCCGCCCCGATGGCCGCCGACTCCTCGACGTGGCCGCGGAACCATTCGGCTGCCTCGGCGAGAGCCTGGAGGAAGGACGATAGCCAGGCCCGTTCGGGCCCGATAGCGACGCAGACGGAGTTCAGGGCAAATTCCTCGGTCACCGGTCCGAGGTCGGTGAAGCCGGCCTCGACGGCCATGACGTCGTACGGGATCATCTGCAACGCCGCGTCGATCGTCCCGGCCTGCAGCGCCTTCCACCGCTCGACATGCGAGCCCTCGAGCGCGAAATCATAGTCGGCCGGGTACGTCAGGCCGTGCGCGGCGAGCATCCGCTCCGCGACGTGCCGGGTGCCCTCGGTCAGGGACGACGTCCCGATCCGCCCGCCGCGCAGGTCCTTGAACGTGTGATGCCGGGGCAGCGCGATCATCGACAGCGGCGGCCGGTCGGTCAGGCCCGCCACCACGCGGAGCGGGCCGCCGGCCATCGCGTCCGCGATGCTGCCCTCCGGCGCGGTCAGCGCGATGTCCACCTCGCCATCGCGCAGCGCGCTGGTCACCCCGTGGGTGGTGCCGCAGATCCGCTCGGTGGCGGCCAGGCCACGGCGCTCCAGGAACCCGCGCTCCTGGGCTATCCACAGCGGGACGTTGACGTAGGCCGGGGCGACAACGCCGACCGTTATCTCCCTCATGCCGGGATCCTAGTCATCCGGGCGGATCCGTACGTCGACGAGCGCACACTGCCCGGAGCGGACGGCGGCGACCGCCGCGGCGAGCGCGGCCGGCAGCGCGGAGCGGTCGCGCACCTGACCGGCGGCGTGGAAGCCGAGCGAGCGGGCGAAGGCGGGCAGGTCGGGATCGGGGTCGGTGATGGACTGGCCGATCCAGGAGTTCCTGGCCGGCCGCTGACGCTGGGCCGCCATCCGCTCCTGGTGGACCACATCGTTGTAGAACGAGGCGTTGTTCGCCACCACGATCAGCAAGGGCAGCCGGTAGTGCGCCGCGGTCCAGAGCGCGGTCCCGCCCATCAGGAGGTCGCCGTCGCCCAGGACGGCCACCGGCACGCGGCCGGTACCCTCCAGGGCGAGGGCGGCGCCGACGGCCATGCCCGGACCGGAGCCGATGCCCGCGCCGCCGTCCATCCCCAGGAAGTCGAGCGGATGGCTGGCCTCGAGGTCGGCGCCGTGCCAGCCGAGCGGGAGCCTGACCAGGCAGGCGGGTGAGCCTGCGAGCGCGTCGCGGAGCGCTGCGGCCAGGTCGTGCATGCTGATGCCGTCGGCGGTTTCGCGGGTTTCGCGGCTTTCGCGGGTTTCGCGGGCGGGCGGCGCCGGGACGGCGGCGGCGGTCGGCCATTCGGCCGGCTGGACGGTCATGAAGGGGTCGAAGGGTTCGCCCGGTTCCAGCAGGGCGCGCACCAGCAGGTCGGGGTCGGCGGGAACGGACAGGTCGACGGGGTCGCGTCCGAAGGAATCCTTGGACCAGCCGTTGCGCAGCGCCGAGTCCGACGCGCAGGAGACGATCCGCCCGGCGGCCGGATGGCCGTGGCCGGCCGCGGCGGACAGC
>DAIOWL010000057.1:9054-15108 GCA_036758545.1 Streptosporangiaceae bacterium
GCAGGAGACGATCCGCCCGGCGGCCGGATGGCCGTGGCCGGCCGCGGCGGACAGCGTCCCGGCCAGGTCGGTCCAGTCCAGGCTCAGGATCAGGTCCGCGGCCCCGATCAGCCCGGCGGACGCGGCGGGCAGGAAGATGCCGGGCGGGTTCGGGTGCAGCGGGTGCGCGGTCGGGAAGACCGCGCCGTTCTTGAGGTCGGTGAGCACCAGCGCGCCGTACCGTTCGGCCAGGGCGACGCGGCGATCCCAGTCGCTCTCATCGCGGCTGGCGCGGCCGAACAGGAACAGCGGACGGCGCGCCTGGCCGAGGAGGTCCAGCGTGGCCCGGACCGCTTCGGCGTCCGGGCCGTGCGACCGCGGCGACCGGTCCCTTCGGACGTCGGGAATGAGGGGCGGCGCAGGCTGGCGCTGTTCCTGCAGGCTCACGTCGAGGCAGACGTAGACCGGAGCGGACGGCGCCGCCCGGGTGAGCGAATAGGCCTGGGCGAGCGAGTCCAGCGCCGCCTCGACCGAGCCGGGCTGGTCGTCCCATTTGACGTATGGCCTGATCAGCGCGCCCTGGTCGGCGGAGGTGTGGATCCAGTCGATCCAGGGTCGCCGCCGGGCCGCGTCCACCGGGCCGGTCGCCCCGACGATCAGCATGGGCACGCGGTCGCACCAGGCGTTGTAGATCGCCATGGTGGCGTGCATCAGGCCGACATTGCTGTGCAGCGCGACGGCCATCGGCCGCCCGGCCACCTTGGCGTAGCCGTGCGCGATCGCGACCGCGTGCTCCTCGTGCAGGCAGACGAGCATCCGCGGATCGCGGTTGCCGTTGTAGTTCACCAGGCTGTCGTGCAGCCCGCGGTAGCTCGAGCCGGGGACCAGCGCGAGGTAGCGCAGGTCGAGGCGGCTGAGGAGTTCGGCCATTGCGTCGCTGCCCCACTCGATCGGGACATCGCCGTCGACGCCTTCGGGATCTTCGGCCCGCACGCCCCGAGAATAGCGCGTCAGGGTGAGGCCAGCCGTGCGGCGGGCACCGGGAGGGCAGCGCGGCGGGGACGGTGTTCCGAGGGAGGAGTCACGGTCCACCGTCCCCGCGCGTAAACCCGCTGCGGGCCGCGTCCGCCTGCCGCGGGATCCTCCTCGGGCTGGGCTGGGCTATGTGCCTCGTCTGCCTCGTCTGCCTCGAAGGCGAGGGTGAAGTACACGGCCTTGCCCGCCGGGGTGCGGTAGAAGCCCCACTCGTCGGACAGCGTCTCGACCAGGAGCAGGCCGCGGCCGGTCTCCGCGTCGGCGGGAACCTCTGCCACCGCCGGCAGAGAGCACGACGTGTCGTGCACATCGACGCGAAGCCGGCCGCGGGAGCTGGCGATGGTGAGCATGACAGACTGGGCGCCTTGACCCGCCTCGTGCCGGACGGCGTTGGTCACAAGCTCGCTGGTCAGCAGGAGCGCAGCGTCCAGGTCGACGGAAACCCGCCAGGACCGGATGGCATCCCGGACCCGGCGGCGGGCTTCGGCAGGCGCGGCCGGTCCCGTGACCAGCCGGACGAGGCACCCGTGGCGTTCGTGGCGCTCCTGGCGCTCGTGGCGTTCGTGCCGTTCGGCCGGGCGGGGCAGCGCCATCGTGGTCATCGGGTTCCTTCGTGCGCCGGGCCAGCCGGTCCGGGAGCTCTCCGGCTGGATAGCGCGCTGCTCGATGTCGTGTGACGCAAGTATTGATGCAACTTGCATTGCAAGACATCGGTCAGCTGACGGATATTGGCTAACGGGGTCCCGGCCGGGCGGCGGCCGGGGTAGCGCGTCCAGAAAAATCGGACTCAGGTCACACCAGCACCGTCAGTAGCACGGTTCGTGTGCGCCGGGCAGGTTCGAACGTAGTGAAACCCCGGATCCAGTGCGTTCTGACGCCGTGGAAGCCGGGGTTCATTGCGTTTGGCAGGCCTCCGGCAGGTGGTCGGCACGCGTCCGGAGGCGGTCGGCAGGCGGCCAATGCGGCGGGCGGGTGGTCGACGGCCAATGCGGTCGGCGGGCGGGCGGCGGGCGGCCGGGGGTTACCGATTGGTAGCCAGCGGGAGGGCCGCCAGGCGGACAGAGAACTCGTTACCATCGGAGCGTGTCTGTTACTGGTCCGCTACAGATGATCCAGGCGTTCGCCAATACGCTGGGCGCCGCCCCCGGCGCGGACCAGCTCGGCACCCGGGAGGAGGCAATCGCCTGGCTCCGCACGGCGGGATTGCTGCCCGCCGAGGCCGGGCTGAGCAACTCCGAGCACGCCGCCCTGCTGCGCCTGCGCGAGTCGATGAGGGACGTCCTGGCCGCCCACACCGCCGGCCGCGAGGACGCCGACGCCGCCTCCCGGCTGACCAGGGCGCTGGCCGACGGGCGCCTGGTCCTCACCGTCGATCCCGCGAGCGCGGTCGAGCTGGCCAGCGCGGCCCGGTCCAGCTACCCCAACCTGGTGGCCGTCGTCGCCATCGCCGTCGCGGGATCCGCCGCCTCCGGCGCGTGGCTCCGCTTCAAGTCGTGCTCCGCGGCGCACTGCGGCCAGGCCTTCTACGATGAGTCCGGGTCCGCGGCGGCCAGGCATTGTTTCGCGCACGCGAACTCGCCGTGACGGGTGAGCAGAGCCGCGGGCCCGTTCGGGAGATATAGCCGGGGCGGTCACCTTGACATCGAACTAGAACACGTTACATTTTTGCCGTGACCGACGCGATCAGCTGGGAAGCTCCCGACGGCGATCATCCGGCGCGCCGCGTTTCGCGCCTTTCCATGGCCGCCGTCGCCGCCGGGCGCAAGGACGACTGGCTCGCCCTGTTCGCCCCGGACGCGATCGTGCAGGATCCTGTCGGTCCGTCGCGGCTGGATCCCGGCGGCCACGGGCACCACGGGCACGACGGGATCGGGAGGTTCTGGGACCGGAACTTCGGCTCGGTGAGCCGGTTCCGCTTCCGCATCACCGATTCCTTCGCCAACGGACCGTGCTGCGCCAACATCGCCAGCATCACGATGTGGCTCGGCGACAGCGGCGCCACGATCACGGTCGACTGCGTGGTCATCTACACCGTCGACGAGGACGGGCTGATCACCTCGATCCGGGCGCACTGGGAGCCCGAACGGGCGATGGCCACGCTCACCCGCCCCTGACTCGCCATCCCTGGCTAACAGGCCCCGGCGGCTCCCCTGGCAATTTTCCAGATGCCTGGAAGCTGCCGCTGATTCGTTGACTCGCGGGCGCGCGGGACCGCATCCTCGGTGACGAGGGATGACGATCACTACTTCGGGTCAGGACAGGTCAAGGACGGTATTGATGACTGGAGGCGAGGAAGCGGCACCCCGGCGGGGGCGTGCTCCGTTGCGGCAGCGAAGCCGCAGGCGCTGGGCAATCGCGGGGGGCGTCGCGGCCGGCTGGCTGGTGCTGGAGGTCATGACGGGTTCGGCCGTCTCCGCCACGCTGGTGCTGGTGGCGATCGCGGCACTGGCCGGGGCGAGCCTGGCCGGCCTGCGCGCCCTGGGCGTCACCAGGGACCATCCCTGGATACAGCGGATGGCCTCGCGGCCGTGGCGCGACGGGCAGGACGTGCTCAGGATCGCCATGCGGCACCTGCCAGACGTGTTCGTGATCACGCCCAGCGGGTCGCTGCTCGCGCCGGTCGTGGTGGAACTCCAGCTGAACCCGGCTGACCTCGAGTCCCTGCGCGAGCGGATGGACCTCGACGTGATCAGCTCGAGCCTGACCGAGGTCTACGAGGAGCAGGTGGTCGCGTACCAGGCCCGCCCGGCTGCACCGGGGCGGGCTCAGGTGTACGTCATCGCCAGCGGTTCGGTGCCGCCGGGCCGCTACCGCCTGCGGCAGGGGGATCCGGTGCGGGCCGGCACCCGGCCTGACCTGCTCGACGTCCCGTACGCGCAGGTGGCGCCCGAGCTCGCCAACGCCGACCAGCGGCGTGCCTACGCCGGCCCCGTCAGCCACGTCTGGCAGGACCCGGGCCAGACGGTGGCAGCCGACGGGACCGTGGCCGCGGGCGGGACCACGGTGCTGGAACGGAGCGTGCCCTCGGTCCCGGCGCTGCGGCTGGTCACCGGCTCCTCGGTAGCGGAAACCCGGATGTCGGGCGCCCGGGCCGGGCGCGGGCCCGTGGAGCTGATGCTGCCCGACGTGCCCACGGTGTCCAGGGAGCACGCGCGATTCACGTTCGCCGAAGGCCGCTGGTGGATCACCAACCAGGGCAGGAATGGGCTCACCCTCAACGGTACGCCGGTAACGGGTAAGAAGCCCGTCAGCGACGGCGACACGGTCCGCTGGGGGAGCAACCCCGACGCTCCGCTGTCGCGCGTTGAGATCCGCTGACGCTAGGGAGCGATACCGGCTGCGCGCAGGCCTTGCGTAACGCGTCTATGCCGGGGACAGCGAGGTGCGAGAATTGTCATCCCGGGAGCGTCAGGCGAGACCGGCGACTTCGGGGTACGGCACAGATAGGGCGAGACGGGATGGCCGCGCCGCAGGCGCGCGTCGTTCGGGAGTGGCGAACCAGTGGCGACGGGCCGACTTTTCCTCTGGTCAGCGGCGCGCGGTGAGTGGGTGAACTGTCCGCCCGACGAGATCACCTGGCTGGACCGGCGCATGCTCAGTGGCGACGAGGACCTCACCTTGCACCGGGCACCGCGGTGCGCGGGCCTTCGCTACGTCCACCACCGCTGGGAACTGTTCAGCCGCGACACGACCTACCGGATCTACCTGGCCCCGGACGCATCCGGGACATCGCTGACCGCGGAGGCCGTGGAGCGGACGGCGCGGCACGTCCTGCCGGTCGCCCCGACCCGCTACGAGGCGCTTCCGGTCCCGCTCGCGGAGGGCTCGTGGCTGGTCAGCGTGGGCCGCTGGGTGCTCCGACTGCGGCTCGAGGTGTCCGGCCGCCGGCCCGCCGAGGCGCCGGTCCCGACCGACGGCCAGCAGCTGACCACCCGGGCCGGGACCATCATTCGGCGAGGCAGCGAGCCCGGCGAAGACGCGGTGGCCCGGGTACGCAGTTACTTCGAGCGGAACGTGACCGCGCGGCTCGCGATGGCCTATTACTACCAGGAGTTCATCCTCGGCCTGGCCGCCCCGCAGACGGTGCCGATGATGGCCGTGGTGATTGCGCTGGACCTGAGCGGAGAGGGTGCCGTATCCGATTACAAGAAGCTGCTGCAGGGCCTGATCTGGAAGGAGCGTGGTCATGCCCGCGATCTCGCCGACTTCCTGCTCGCCAACGGCCTGCTGACGCCGGCTGATCTTGACGAGGCGCGGCAGGTGGCGGCGGAGAATGAGCGCACCGGCGTCTGCGAGGTAGCACGGCAGCGGCTCCAGTACCGCCCGAAAGAGAAGTGAGCCGGCGGCAGCACGTTACCTGATCCGCGCGAGCGCATAATTCGCGTGAGCGCGTCCGGCATTTTATCGAATTCCGGAAGAAGAGCATTGTCAGCCATCCGGCGGGTGCAGCGGCGATATGGGCAAGCCGATCACGGTGAACTAGCGAACGGATCTACGGCCTAAGCCGTAGACGGCCAGTCATGGCTGCCATGATAGCGAAAGCGGAGGAACTCCAGACTCCGGAGATTCCTCCGCTTCCGTTATGCCCGAAGGCTATCGAGTTTTTCTTCTACGGTCGCTACATGCAGAAACGGTCGAATTCCCCGTTGCGTACGCCCCCGAGGAATGCGTGCCATTCATCCGACGTGAATCGCAGAACCGCCCCTTCGGATTCCCTGCTGTTACGGACCCCGATCTCGCCGCCGGGCAGGCTGGCTACCTCGACACAGTTGCCGTTGGCGAAACTAAGAGAGCTTTTTACCCAATTGAAACCAGAATTTTCTGGCTGATTTCCGAGCGTAGCGCTTCCCACCGTACTACCTCACAAGTTGATGTATTTTGTCCGGAGTGCGTACATGACTACGAATCGCAGTGGATTTGCTACATATAGTAGTCAGTTAACTCTAAGACTAACAGACATCATCGGTAGCTCGCGGCATCTCTGATCTCAATTGCCATTACGTCCAGTAAAGATACGTTGTGTCCTTGCGGCACCGTACG
>DAIOWL010000058.1:0-1486 GCA_036758545.1 Streptosporangiaceae bacterium
CCTGCCGCCACACATTGCAGGTCAGGAACAAACTGTCCCCGTCCTTCCACTCACCGGTCTGGTTGTCCTTGAACCGCGGCGTCGACGCCACCCGGAACTTCGCCACCGGCTGCCCCGACGGGGTGAACCGCAGTTCCGGGTCGTCCACGAGGTTGCCCGCGATCGTGATCTGGGTATCGCCTGCTGCCATTTCTCTGCTCTCCGTAACCTGGCGCTCTTCGTGTCAGCTCTCATCCTCCACCCGACCACTGACATTTCTGGCCGCATTGGCGCAGGTGACGTACCGTCGGAAAAATGGTGCTCAGTCCCGACGGCGCCGTCCTGCTGCTGATCGACCTGCAGGAGCGGCTCATGCCCGTCATCGCCGATCACGAGGTCGTCGTGGCCAGGGCCGTGCGGCTCGCGGAGGCGGCGACGCTGCTGGACGTGCCGGTCCGCGCCACCGAGCAGAACCCGGCGGGCCTGGGCCGGACGGTGCCGCCGCTGTCCGGCTACCCGCAGGCGGTCCTGGCCAAGACGACGTTCTCGGCGGCGGGTGATCCCGGCTTCGCCGCGCTGCTGCCCGCCGAGGGGGAGATCGTGGTGGCCGGGGTCGAGGCGCACGTGTGCGTCCTGCAGACAGTGCTCGACCTGCTCGACGCCGGCCGCCGGGTGGTGTGGGCGGCGGACGCGACCGGCTCGCGCGACCCGGCCGACCGGGCGGCCGCCATCGACCGCGGCCGCCAGCACGGCGCGGAGATCGTGACCTCGGAGATGGTGCTGTTCGAGTGGCTGCGCGACGCCAGGCACCCGAGATTCCGCGAGGTGCACAAGCTCCTCAGGTAACGGGCCCGCTCCGCTACGGTGGGGCCATGCATCCGGGACCTGGCCCGCTGGCGCTGGTGGGCAGCGGTGAGTACCTGGCCGTCATGGCGGGTGTCGAAGGCGCCCTGATCGAGGGGCGTCCGCCCCGTTACGTCCAGCTCCCGACCGCGGCGGCGCCCGAGGGGGCGGAGCGGCTGCAGTACTGGCTCGACCTGGGCGCCGCGCAAGCCGAACGTCTCGGCGTGGAGCAGGTTCCCGTGATGGTCAGGGACCGCGACGAGGCCGGATCCGCGGACCTGGCTGCCCTGATCGACGGCGCGGGGCTGATCTACCTGTCCGGCGGCAACCCGCAGTTCCTGGCCCGGACCCTGCGCGGCACCCGGGTCTGGGCCGCCATCGAGGCCGCCTGGCGGTCAGGCGCGGCGCTGGCCGGCTGCTCCGCCGGGGCGATCGCGCTCACCGACTGGGTGCCCGCCGTCCGGACCCCAGCCCGCGCATCGGAGCCCGGGCTCGGCGTGCTGCCGTGGCTGCGCGTCCTGCCGCACTTCGACCGGATGCGGTCCTGGGCGCCGGACCTGGCCGCCCGGGCCGCGGCGGGCGCGCCCCCCGGCACCACGGTGATCGGCATCGACGAGGACACCGCGATCGTCGACCTGTCCGGCGGCGGCCGCAGCTGGCAGGT
>DAIOWL010000058.1:1586-6124 GCA_036758545.1 Streptosporangiaceae bacterium
GTGCACGCGTTCGATGTGCTCGGCGACCCGGTGCGCCGGCGGATGCTCGAGCTGCTCGCCGAGGGCGAGCTGAGTTCCGGCGCGATCGGAGCGGTCGTCCAGCAGGAGTTCGGGATCACCCAGCCGGCTGTGTCCCAGCATCTCAAGGTGCTCAGGGACAGCGGCCTGGCCACGGTCCGGCCGGCCGGGACCCGGCGGCTGTACGCGGTGAACTACGAGCCGCTGCAGGAACTCGACGCGTGGCTCGACCGCTTCCGGCGCTTCTGGACACCGCACCTGGAGGCGCTGGCCACCGAACTGGCCCGGGGCAGGCGCGACCGCCGCCTCGGCCGTACACCACCGAGCGAGAGGGGAAAGAATCCATGATCGACGTGACCCAGCAGATCAACGCCGTCCGGCGCCGGGTCGGCACCCGGGTCCTGGAGACGGGCGAGGCGCGTACCGTCACCATCAGCCAGACCTACGCCGCCGCCATCGAGGACGTCTGGGACGCCTGCACCAGCGCCGAACGCATCCCGCGCTGGTTCCTCCCGGTATCCGGCGAGCTCAAGCTCGGCGGCCGCTACCAGCTCGAAGGCAACGCGGGCGGCACGATCGAGGGCTGTGACCCGCCGAAGAGCTTCTTCGCCACCTGGGAGTACGGCGGCGAGGTGAGCTGGATCGAGGTCCGCTTCGCCGCCGAGGCGGCCGACCGGACGCGGCTGGAGATCGAGCACATCGCGCACGTCAGCGACGAGCGGTGGGCTGAGTTCGGCCCGGGCGCGGTGGGCATCGGCTGGGACTCGGCCATCCTGGGCCTGAGCCTGCACCTGTCCGGCGGCCCGGCCATGAGCCCGGCGGAGGGCATGGCCTGGGCCGGGTCCGACGAAGGCAAGCGCTTCATGACGCTCAGCGGCGAACGCTGGTGCCAGGCGCACGTTGCCAGCGGCGCCGATGAGGCCGAGGCATGGGCGATGGCCGGGCGGACCATCGCCGCCTACACCGCCACGCCGGGCTGACCCCGAGAACCGACCTGCAGGACCAGCCGGAGCACCAGCGCGAGCGGCGGCCAGGCGGCGTGGCCGCGGCGGGTCACCGCGTAGGACCGCAGGACCACATCCGGCTGGCGCAGCCGCCGCAGCGTCACCCCGCGGCCGGACGGCCGCCCGGCCGGGAGCAACCCCACCCCCAGGCCCGCCAGGATCATGTCGTGCACCAGGTCGAGGCTGTCCGCCCGCTGGGTGATCCGCGGCTCGAAGCCGGCCAGCGAGGCCACGATGCGCACCACGTCCTCGTCGGCGGTGTTGCGTGAGTTGACGATCCACGCGTCGTCCCGGTACCGGCGGAAGACCTCCACCGCGGTTCCGCGCGGGCCCGGCCCTGATGGCGTGCCCAGGTGCCACGGAGTGCTGGCCAGCGGCTCGGCCTGCAGGCCCCGGCCGAACCTGGCCGGCGCGAGGTTGTAGTCGTAGGTCAGCGCGAGGTCGACCTCGTCCGCCGCGAGCAGCCCGAGGGCCTCGTCCGGTTCCTGCTCGAGCAGGTGCAGCCGGACCTCCGGCTGCCGCCCGGCCAGCATCCGGGCCACCGGCAGCAGGATCTGGCGGAACGCCGAGGCGAAGGCGGCTACCCGGACCGTTCCGGCCGGCGGGGCGGCCGGGTCCAGGTCGCGGCGGGCGGCCTCGACCGCGGCCAGGATGGTGACGGCATGCCCGGCTAGCCGCCGCCCGGCCGGGGTCAGCCGGACCCGCCGCCCGTCCGGCTCGATCAGCGGCGTGCCCGCCTCCCGGGCCAGCGCCGCGATCTGCTGCGACACGGTGGAGGTGGTGACCTGCATCGCCTCGCCGACCTCGCGCATCGAGCCGAGGCGGGACAGCTCGAGCAGCAGCTCGAGACGGCGCGTGTCCACGAGTTAATCATTCATTATTCATGAACGGTATGTCCATGAATAACACGTGGACACGGACGATTCCGTCGGATGTACTGGCCATCATGATCAAGGGCGCGACGCCGGCCCGGACCGGCACCCTGATGGCCGTGGGCTCGATGACCTGCGTCCAGATCGGCCTGGCGCTGTCGGTCCCGCTGTTCGGCCAGCTCGGCCCGCTGGGCACGGTCTGGCTCCGGCTGGCCTGGGCCTCGGTGATCCTGGTGGTCGCGGTGCGCCCCCGGCCGTGGCGGTTCCGGCGTCCGATCCTGCTCGCCGCGATCGCCCTGGGCGTGGTGACCGGCGGGGTGACCATGCTGTTCATGGCGGCCATCGCCCGGATGCCGCTCGGGACGGCCAGCGCCCTGGAGTTCCTCGGCCCGCTCGGCGTGGCCGTCGCCCGGGGCCACGGCCGCCGCCGGCTGCTCTGGCCCGGCCTGGCCGCGGCGGGCGTGCTGGTCCTGACCCATCCGTGGCAGGGCGGCGGCGACCCGCTCGGCATCGTCTTCGCGCTCGGCGCGGCCGCCTGCTGGGCCGCGTACATCCTGCTCACTCAGGCGGTCGGGGACGAGGTGGCGGGCCTGGAAGGGCTCGCGGTGTCCATCCCGGTGGCGGCGCTGGTGTCGACCCCGTTCGCCGTGCCCGAGATCGGCCGGGCGCTCACGCCGCATCTGCTGCTGATCGGCTTCGGCCTGGCGCTGCTGCTGCCGGTCATCCCGTTCGGCCTGGAGATGTACGCGCTGCGGCGGCTGACCACGGCGGCGTTCGGCACCCTGATGTGCCTGGAGCCGGCCCTGGCCCTGCTGGCCGGGCTGGTGCTGCTCGGGCAGGTGCCCGGGCTGTCGGCGCTGGCCGGCGTCGCCCTGGTGGTCGCGGCCGGGCTGGGCGCCGTACGGACCGGCGCGCGCCAGGAGGAAACACATGTTCGAATTGAATCCGAACGGGTAGGGGTGCCTGCGATCTACACCGGAGGAGTTATGGCTGAGGAAATGACACCGCAGGAAAATCCCGCCAAGGATCCGGAGGACTGGGTTACCGGCGACGAGCCGATGACCGGCCCGCAGCGGTCCTACCTGCAGACGCTGGCCCGCGAGGCGGGCCGCGACGTGGACCTGGACGCGCTGTCCAAGGCGGACGCGTCCCGGATGATCGACGAGCTGCAGGTGGTCTCCGGCCGCGGCACGGGGACAGCGAGCAGGGCTAGCTAGAGCAAACGGAGCTGGCGGTCCGCGGCCCGGCGCGGGAGCCGCGGCGTGGTCAGCCCGGGCGGAGCCGGAGTGATCGCGGCCAGGAACGAGGAGCGCCCGGTCGTCTCCTCGGTGCCGTGCCTGGCCCGGCGGGCGGCGTAGCTGAGCAGCAGCCGCTCCCGGGCCCGGGTCATCCCGACGAACAGCAGCCGCCGTTCTTCCGCCGCGTCCTCGGGGGTGAGCGGCCCAGCCCCTGGCAGGCGCAGCGGCAGCAGGCCGCGCTCGCAGCCGGCCAGGAACACCACGTCGAACTCCAGGCCCTTGGCGCCGTGCAGGGTCAGCAGCGTGATCGCCTCGGCCCGCGGGTCCAGTGCGTCGGTCTCGGCGCCGGTGGCGATCTCGGTCAGGAACCGTTCCAGGTCGTCGCCGCAGCGGCGGGCCAGCGGCAGCAGCAGCTCGCCCGCGGCCCGGACGTCGGTGACGGTCGCGTCGCGCTCGCCGCGGGCGGCGGCTATGGACCGCACGGCGGCGGTCACCCGCCCGGCCACGTCGCCGTCCTCGGTCAGGCGCACCTCGCGGACCACGTCGGCCACGCCGGGGCGGCGCGCCAGCCGGTCGTGCGAGCGCTTCTGGTACGGCAGCCCGGCCCGGGTCAGCGCCTGGGCCAGCGGCCCGGCCTGCGCGTCGGTGCGGTACAGCACGGCGATGTCGGCCAGGCCGAGCTTGCCGTGCTCGTGCCCGTCGGCCCGGCCGCTATCGAGGGAATTGAACGACGTGCCACCGAGCAGCTTGTCGATCGTGGCGGCGATCCAGGCCGCCTCGGCGTGCTCATCCGCCGCCTCGTCCAGGGTGACGACGCCCGCGGGCATCAGGGTTCCCTCCCGGGCGGCGATCGCGGTGCGCCCGGGGATCAGCGTGGCCGGCGCGATGGCCTGCATGGCGGCGGTCACGATGGCCGGGTTGGAGCGGTAGTTCCTGGCCAGCTCCACCGTGCTGGCCCCGGGGAAGTCGGCGGCGAACCGGCCGAAGATGCCGACATCGGCGCCGCGGAAACCGTAGATGGCCTGGTCCGGGTCGCCGATCGCGGTCAGCCCGGCGCCGTCGCCGCTGATCAGCCGCAGCAGCTCGTACTGGACCGGGTCGATGTCCTGGTACTCGTCCACGCTGATCCGCGGCCAGCGGGCGCGCAGCCCGGCCGCGGCGGCCGGGTCGTCGCGGAGCACGGCGGCGGCCAGCTCCACCAGGCCGTCGAAGTCGACCAGGTCGCGGTCTGTCAGCGCGCGCCGCAGCTCCGCACCGCCCAGCAGCTTGCGCCCGTCCCGCTCGGAACCGGCCACCTCGGTCGCGACCTGGAGCGCGGTCGCCTCGTCGGCCACCTTGAACCGCGGGGACAGCCCGGCCGCCTCGGGCTGCTCGCGCAGGATCCGCAGGCCCAGGCCGTGGAACGT
>DAIOWL010000058.1:6224-8980 GCA_036758545.1 Streptosporangiaceae bacterium
CGGGTGAACGTGATGGCCAGGAAGGATGCGGCGGGCTGGGCGCGGTCGGTGATCTGGTAGGCGATCCGGTAGGTGAGCGTGCGGGTCTTGCCGCTGCCCGGCCCCGCGATGATCAGCAGCGGGCCGTCCGCGATGGCCGCGGCCCGCTGGTCTTCGTCCAGCCCGTCCAGCAGCGTCCCGGTCGTCGCCGGGGCGGGAACCGCCGGACTGGCGTCGGCCCGGCTGGGCGCAGGGCGGGCAGGGGAGCGGGAGAGCCGGGCCCGTTCGGCAGTCTTGTTTTCGGCGCCGGCCAGGCTGAACAGGGCCACCTCGTGCAGTTCGTCCGGCTGGAACAGGCGGATCGTGCCGTACTCGCCGTCGTACCCCGCGTCCCTGATGACCTCGCCGCGGCGCAGCCTGGTGATGCCCTCGCCGAGCAGCGACCCGCCCACCCGGCGCACGTCGTCGAGCGGGACGTCGCGCAGGATGCTCAGCTCGGGTCCCAGCGCGGCGACCAGCCGCCCGACCTCGCCGGTCACCTTCTTGCTCTTCGGCCCGGTGGCCAGGATCTCGCCCACGATGTAGGGCAGCTGGATCAGGTTGGTGAACCCGGCGGCGCCGGGCGGCCGGTACCCGGGCGGGCGGTCGGCGATCTCGGCCACCCGGTGCAGCACGCCGACGGTGAGCGGCTTGCCGCACTGCGGGCACAGGGTATCGAGCGCCCTGGTCTGCTCGGGGTCGACCCGCACCCCGCACTTGCGGTGCCCGTCCAGGTGGTACTTGCCCTCCTCGGGGAAGAACTCGACGGTGCCCGCCAGGCCGTGCCCGGTGCGCAGCGCCGCCGCGATGGAGAAGTAGTCCATCTCGGTGTCGAAGACGGTGGCCTCGCGGCCCAGCATCGGCGGGGAGTGCGCGTCGGAGTTGCTGACCAGGCGGTACCCGTCCAGCGAGGAGCAGGCCCAGTTCATCGGCGGGTCGGAGGACAGGCCGGTCTCCACCGCGAAGATGTGATCGGCCAGGTCGGCGTAGCAGTCCCGCACCGCGTCGAAGCCGGACTTCGAGCCGAGGACGGCGAACCACGGCGTCCACACGTGCGCGGGCACCAGGAAGCAGCCCGGGCCGGCCGACAGCGTGATGTCCAGCAGGTCACGCGAGTCGAGCCCGAGGATGGGCCGGCCGTCCGAGGCCAGGTTGCCGATCCTGGCCAGCGCCGCGGTGATCCGGTCGGCCTCATCGAAGCCGGGCGCGTAGAGCAGGTGGTGCACCTTCCTGGTCCGGTCGTCACGCCTGTAGATCGTGGAGATTTCCACGCTGAGCAGGAACCTGACCGTTCCGGCGCAGCTGGCCGGGGTGTCGCGGACGAGCCGTTTCTCCAGGTCCGGGCGGATCCGGAACAGTCCGGGCTCGGCCGGAACGAGGGTCTCCCTCAGCTCCGCCGCCCACGCCGGGTGGGTGAAGTCGCCGGTGCCGAGCACCCGCAGGCCCTTGCGCAGTGCCCACCAGGACAGGTGCTCGATATCGCAGTCCTTGCTGCAGGCCCGCGAGAACTTGGAGTGGATGTGCAGATCGGCATGGAACATGGCGGGTCTGATCCTGCCACGGGGCACTGACATCCGTGCCCGGAACAGCCGTGTGCGCCCGTGAGCCCGGGGCGCGGTTTCCCGGCCCCGGGCACACGTCGTGCGGGTCAGGCCCTCAGGCGATGCCGTCCACCCGGTGGACGGCCCCGCAGTCCAGCCCGAGCGCGGCGTGGTGCTTGCGGATCGCGTCCTCGTCCGGGCCGTCGAGCAGGCAGTACACCTGGCCGTCGGCGTTGTGGTACAGCTCGACCTGGCGGACGCCGAACTCGTCCGCCCGCTCGTTGCGGGTGTCGTCGGCGATCTGCGCGATGGCTTCGGGCGGCAGCTTGAGATCGCCGTGGAAATCCATGAACCTCGGCATGTCAGTTCTCCTTACAGGCTTGCGTCGGTCAGCGGGCGGACCGGACGGCGGCGGCCGGTGCGGCCCCGCTCGGCCAGCACGACCGCAATCCCCGTGACCAGCGCGGCCGCGATCGCGATCGCGGCGATCTGCCAGCCGGGCATGCCCCCCACGACCACGGTGTGTACCACGGTGGCCGGAGCGGTGGTCCCCTCCTGGCCGCCGCTACTCCCTACCGGGATCACCGACGTCGACGCCAAGGCGCTGCTGGCGAAGCTCACCGCGACGACCGCCAGGCTCGCCAGCACGGCTCCCAGCCGGCTCAGGCTCTTGATGGTGCTCATTGAATGGTTCTCCCTCCCCGGCTTTCCCGGGACCCGGCCGCGGGCGTCAGCCCGGACGCTTGCCTTCCTTACACTGCGACGCTATGGCGCGAGCACCGCGTTCAGGATCGGGAGCATTACCCAGTTTTGCGTTCCGGTTCCCTAGTTTTCGCCGGACAGCCGAGCAGCACCGCGCGGGGCGCGGCGGCGATGACTCCTGGATCCGCCGGCTGGCCAGAGCGGACCCTGCGACCGCTCTGGCCAGACAGCCTTGGGGGGAAGGCTTAGCGGAGCTTGGTCCCGGTGGCCTGGACCGGATGCGAGGTGGACGGCGCGGGCAGGAACTCAGCGGTGGCGAGGGCCACGGAAGCGGCCAACCTGGCTCGCAACGACATTGGTGCAGTCCCCGATCTGCGGCTTCCCAGCCAGGCCATCTGGCGTCCCCGTCGCATTGCGAAAGCATCGTATTGGGAGAAGTGACCGCTCAGTAGGCACTGAGACCAAATCGCGACATTTGACCCCCGCTGTCTCCCC
>DAIOWL010000058.1:9080-15086 GCA_036758545.1 Streptosporangiaceae bacterium
ACCACGCCAGCAGAGGGAAAGGGGCCGGTCCATGCCGCTCGCCTGGGTGCCCTACACCGACCGCGCCGAAGCCGAACGCCGCCTGAACGGCATCCCGGCCGGCCTGGAGCTCGACTTCTACCGGGCCGAGGGGGACGAGCTGCCCGGCAGCCTCGACGAGGTCGCCTTCTACGTCCTGCCCTACATGAAGGGAACGGCCGTCCTCGACCGGGCCGCCGACATGCCCAAGCTGCAGGTGGTGCAGACCCTGACGGCCGGCTACGAGGAGTTCCTGCCGCTGGTGCCGCCGGGGGTGACGTTGTGCAACGCGGCCGGGCTGCACGACACCAGCACGGCCGAGCTCGCCGTAGCCCTCGCCCTGGCCAGCGGCCGGCACCTGGACGAGTTCGCGCGCAACCAGCCCAGCGGCACGTGGCGGTTCGCCTTCGGCCGGGCCCTGGCCGACCAGCGGGTCCTGATCATCGGGTACGGGCACATCGGGCAGGCGATCGAGCACCGGCTGAACGGGTTCGAGGTCGCCTCGATCACCCGGGTGGCCCGGCGGGCCCGGACCGGGCCGCCGGAGGTGCACCCGATCGAGGAGCTGCACCGGCTGCTGCCGAACGCCGACGTCACGTTCGTCATCGCCCCGCACACCCCGCAGACCGATGGCCTGATCGGCGCCCGCGAACTGGCGCTGCTGCCGGACGGCGCGCTGCTGGTCAACGTGGCCCGCGGCAAGCTGGTCGACACCGATGCGCTGGTCGCCGCGCTGGAAACCGGGCGGATCCGCGCGGCGCTCGACGTGACCGACCCCGAGCCGCTGCCCCCGGACCATCCGCTCTGGCGCCAGCCGGGAGCGCTGATCTCGCCGCACGTCGGCGGGGCCAGCTCGGCCTTCTTCCCGCGCGCGGACCGGCTGATGGCCGCGCAGCTCAACCGCTTCGTGGCGGGCCAGCCGCTGGAGAACGTGGTCAAGGCGCCCTGAACCTAGGCGGCGGCCAGCTCGGCGTAACGGCCGTCGCTGGCCAGCAGGCTGCCGTGGTCGCCGGACTCGACGATGCGGCCGTGGTCGAGCACGACGATCTGATCGGCGTCCCGGACGGTGGAGAGCCGGTGCGCGATCGTGATCGTGGTCCGGCCCCGGGCCAGGGTGTCGAACGCCTTCTGCACGGCCCGCTCGGTCTCGGTGTCCAGCGCGCTGGTGGCCTCGTCGAGCACGAGCACGCGCGGATCGCGCAGCAGGGTCCTGGCGATGGCGATGCGCTGCTTTTCCCCGCCGGAGAAGCGATGCCCGCGCGACCCCACCATGGTGTCGTAACCGTCGGGCAGCCCGGCGATCAGCTCGTGGATCTGCGCGGCGCGTGCCGCCGCCTCGATTTCAAGATCGGTGGCGCCGGGCCTGGCGTAGCGCAGGTTCTCCCGCACGGTGGTGTGCAGCAGGTAGGTCTCCTGGCTGACCACGCCGACGATGGCGGCCAGGTCGGCCAGCCGCATGTCGCGGACGTCTACTCCGTCGATGCGCACGGTGCCGGCGCTCGGGTCGTAGAGCCGCGCGACCAGCGAGCCGAGGGTCGTCTTGCCCGAGCCGGTCTCGCCGACCAGCGCGAGCGTGCTGCCGGCCGGGACGTCCAGGTCGATGCCGGCCAGCGCGGGCCGGTCGGCGCCGGGGTAGGTGAAGCCGACCGCGTCGAAGGTGACGTGCCCGGTGACCGTGGCCGGGTCGATGCTGACCGGGCGGGCCGGCTCGTCCACCTCGACCGGCAGGTCCAGGTACTCGAAGATCCGGGCGAACAGCGCCAGCGAGCTGATCACCGAGACGCTGGTGCTGAGCAGGCCGGTGATCGGCCGGAACAGGCTGCCCTGCAGGGTGGTGAAGGCGACCAGGGTGCCGATGCTGACCGCGCCGGCCGTGACCGGCAGCCCGGCCGCGAGGTAGATGACCGCGGGGATGGCGGCGAAGATGATGGTCAGCGAGGACATCCGCCAGCGCCCGGCCAGCTGGGAGCGCAGCTCCAGGTCGATCAGCCGGGCCGAGGAGGCGGTGAACCGGCGCACCAGGGCCGGCCCGGCGCCCATCGTCTTGGCCAGCTGCACGCCGTTGACCGACAGCCCTTCCTCGATGGTGACGTTGAGGTCGGCCAGCTCGCGCTGCTGCTCGGCGGTGATGGCCCGGCGCATCCGGGCGACCTTGCGGGTCAGGTAGATGGCCGGCGGCATGACCACCAGCGAGATCAGGGACAGCCGCCAGGACAGCGCGACCATGGCCACCGCGGTGCCGATCGCGGTGGTGAGGTTGGCCGCGATGGAGGTCGCGGTCGAGGTCACGACCGCTTCCATACCGCCGATGTCGTTCTGGATGCGCGACTGCACCTCGCCGGTGCGGGTGCGGGTGAAGAACGCGATCGACTGCCGCTGCAGATGCGTGAAAACGCTGGTGCGCAGCCCGTGCATGATGTGCTGGCCGACCTTGGTGCTGATCCATGTCTGGATGACGCCGAGGCCGGAGGTGATGGCGGCGACGGCGACCATGGCGAGGACCAGCCAGGCCAGCAGCCGCACGTCGCGGTCCGGCAGGGCGGTGTCGATGATCGCGCGGAGCAGGAACGGCGAGGCCAGCCCGACCAGCGAGGAGGCCACGATGATCGCGGTGACGACGGCCAGCTGCCACCGGTAGGGGCCGAACAACCGGCCGATGCGGCGCAGCGACACCTCGCGGGCCTGCGCCTTTTCCGCCGCGCTGACGGTCCTGCGCCCGCGAGCGTGCGTATCTCGGTTCGTATGAGTGGCTGCCAAAGAGCTACTCCCTTCCTCTACGACTCATGAACAATGCTGAGGTTACCTCAATATGAGGCTACAACAGAAACCGCTGGTACGCTATTCCCCGTGACTCAGGATCGCGACAACGCGAGCACGGAACAGGCCGGCGACGACGCGCTGTCCGAAGCCTTCTGGGCGGTCGCGCGCCAGCTCCGCGAGCGGTCGCAGGAGACGCTGGCGCCCTGGGACATCACCCCGGCCCATCTGCGCGCCCTGCGCACGCTGCGGCGGCACGGGACGATGCGGCTCTCCGAGCTCTCGGACCACCTGCACATCGCGCCCCGCTCCACCACTGAGGTGGTGGACGCCCTGGAGGCCAGGGACCTGGTCCGGCGGCAGGCCGACCCGGGCGACCGGCGCGCCACGCTGGTCGAGGTGACCGAGCACGGCGCCGACGTGCTGGCCGCGATCCGCGACACCCGCGGCGCTGAGGCCGGCCGGGTCTTCGGCCGCCTCGGCCCGGCCGACCGGGCCGAGCTGACCCGCATTCTCGGCCTGCTCCGGGATCCCGTGTGACCCAGGGAGAGACGGTGCGGATCGGCCTGGCGGGCTACGGCCGCGGCGGCCGCTTCTTCCACGCGCCGCTGATCGGGCTCGCCCCCGAGTGCACGCTGGCTGGTGTCCTCACCCGCTCGTCGGGGCGCCGGGCCGAGCTGGCGGACGACTTCCCCGGCCTGCCCGTCGCCGGCGGCCTCGGCGAACTGGCCGCCGCAGGCATCGACGCCGTGGTGATCAGCACGCCGCTGGACACCCACGAGGCGCTGGTCCGCGAGGCGATCGCGCTCGGCCTGCCGGTGGTGTGCGACAAGCCCTTCACCTCCGACGCGGCCAGCGCCCTGACGCTCGTCAATGAGGCCGAACGGTCGGGCGTGCCGCTCACCGTCTACCAGAATCGGCGCTGGGACGCGGACTTCCGCACCGTCCGCGCGCTCCTGGAGGCGGGCGCGCTGGGCCCGGTGACCGCGTTCGAGTCGCGGATGGAGCAGTACCCGCCACCCGGCGGCTTCTCCGTGACCGGCGGCGGCGTGCTGCGCGACTTCGGCAGCCACGTGGTCGACCAGGCCCTGCAGCTGTTCGGCCCGGCCGCCGCGGTCTACGCCGAGATGCATGTACGGCCCGAGGACGGCTTCGACGACCGGTTCTTCCTCGCCCTCCGGCACGTCGCCGGGGTCACCTCGCACCTGCACGGAGACTGGACGCTGCACGGCGCGCCCGGGCCGCGGTTCCGGGTGGCCGGCCGCGGCGGCACGTTCGTCGTCGAGTCGGACGACGGCCAGTCCGAGCGGCTGCTGTCCGGTGAGACGGAGATACCCGGCCCGTTCGGTACTGTCCCCGAATCCCGCTGGGGCCGGATCTACCGCGGCGAGGGTGTCCCGCCCGAGCCCGTCCCGGCCCAGCCCGGTAGCTGGAGCAGCTTCTACTCCGCCTTCGCCCGCGCCGTGTGGGGCGAGGGCCCGCTGCCGGTGGACCCGCGGGACGCGGTGGCCGCGCTCGAGGTCCTGGACGCCGCCCGCCGCAGCGCCGCCCGCGGCGAGGTCGTGCGGCTCAGCCGAGCGGGATAACCAGCACGTCCGTCACTGGCGCGTCCGGCCCGGCCTGGGCCCGGGCCACCTTGCGCCAGCCCCACGCGCGGAAGGCGTGCTGCGCCGCCGTGGCCGCCGGCCGCACGGTCAGCGTCGCGCGTTCCTCCGGCCGCCCGTCCAGGATGAGGTCGTGCAGGTCCCGTCCGATGCCCTGCCGCCGCCAGGACGCGCGTACCAGCAGGTCGGCGAGCGCGAACGTCCGCCCGGGGTGCTCGGCGGTCACCTCGTCCGGGAGCGGGCTGGTCAGCTCCCGCCACCAGGAGGTCGACGGCCGCAGCGGCATCCCGGTCGCAAATCCGACCAGGTAGCCGCCGTTCCTGGCCTCGGCGAGGACGAAGCCGGGCTGCCGCCGCTGGACCGCGAACCGGCGCGGGTAATCGTCGTCGCTGGCTTGCCGGTACGGCGGGTCGGCGTAGACCTCGGCGTGCAGCCCGTGGAAATCCTCCGCCAACGCGGCCGCCTGCCCGCCGTCGAGCAGCCGGTAGCTGAGGCCCTCTCCGGTCAGTGTCACCGTCAGTCGAGCCCCGTCAGTCGAGTAGGGCCAGGTCGAGCGCTGCCAGCCGGTCCGGGTCGGCGACGACGTCGATCTGGCTGATCTTCTCGCCGGAGAAGGTGAACGCCAGCGCGACAAGCAGCCGTCCGCGCGGCGCCATGACCAGGCCGGGAGCCCCGTTGACCAGGGCGAGCTGGCCGTACCGGGAGCGCGCCGAGGCGGCCCGCGCCCCGCCGGCCACCGCGGCCGCACCGCGGACCGTCAGCGGGACGCCGGAAGGCGACGCCGTCGCGTCCGAGTGCAGCACCACGTCGGGGTCCAGCACGGAGATCAGGCCCTCCAGGTCGCCGCCGCGCGAGGCGGCCAGGAACGCCTCGGTCACCTCCCGCTGCCGGGCCATCCGCGCACCCGCGGCCGGGTCGGCGTCCGGGCCGGTCCCCTGGATCCGGCGACGGCCCCGGCTGGCCAGCTGGCGAGCCGCGTCCGGCGACCGGCCGGTGATGGAGGCGATCTCGCCGAACGGCAGGCCGAACGTATCGTGCAGCACGAACGCCACCCGTTCGGCCGGCGGCAGCGTGTCGAGCACCACCAGCAGCGCCAGGCCGACCGAGTCGGCCAGCATCGCCTCCTGCTCCGGGCCCTGCTCATACCCGGCCACCGCCGCGTCGATCGGGTCCGGGTCCAGCGGGTCCTCCCGCCGGGACTTGCGCGAGCGCAGCATGTCGAGGCACACCCGGCCCACGATCGTGGTGAACCACCCCTCCAGGTTGGCCACGTCGTCGGCGCCGCCTCTCGCCGTGGCCCGGGCCACGTGCAGCCAGCCCTCCTGGACCGCGTCGTCGGCGTCGCTCAGCGAGCCGAGCATCCGGTACGCCATCGCGCGCAGCCGCGGGCGGCTCGCCTCGAACCGCCCGGCCAGCCGGTCTTCTACGTCCATTGGTCCCATTGTCCCCTGTCGTGTTCGGTCACCGAGATGACGGATCCCGCCCCGGCGCATGTGACAGGAGGCGGGGCGCTAGTGACCTGGCTCGTAGAGCCCGAAGATGAGCCGCCGGTCCCCGGGCCGGAACGTGCCGTGAACCTGCGAGCTGTCACCGATATCCCGGTACCGGGCAAGCAGCGTCTGGCCCA
>DAIOWL010000059.1:0-8111 GCA_036758545.1 Streptosporangiaceae bacterium
CGCGGGCGAAGCAGGCCGGCTCGGCGCGGACGGCGCCGGACGCGTGGGTGACCGCCGCGTGGGTTACTGCGGCGCGGGCCCAGCGCATCCGCAGCACCGCGGTCTCCGGGTGCTCGCCGTAGGCCTGCGCGACCCGTGCCGCGCAGCCCCGGATGCCGAACGCCGCGACCGCCGCCGCGATGGCCTGGTGCACCTGGGCCGGCGTGGGGGCATCGGACCGCTGCAGCGGCGAGGCGAACAGCGCGTCGGCCCGGGCGGTGCTGATGGTGAGGTCGGAGGTTGCTGACCGCATCGTGGGCCTCCTTGATGAGGACACTTCCGGTATACGCCTTGGGTCTGACATTTGTGACTCCGCCACGCCGCGGAACTCATCTGCCGTGCGTGGTGCTACCAGCCGAGTTCGGTGAGGCGGTCGTCGTCGATGCCGAAGTGATGGGCGACCTCGTGCACGACCGTCCGGCGGACCTGGTCGGCGACCTCCTCCTCGGTGCGGCAGATGGCGCAGATCTCCAGGCGGTAGATGGTGATCCGGTCGGGCAGCACCCCGGCGTAGTCGGAGGTGCGCTCGGTGAGCGGGATGCCCTCGTAGAGCCCGAGCAGGCCGGGCGGACCGGGGTCGTGCTCGACGATCACCGCGACGTTGCGCATCAGCCGGCCGAGATCTTCGGGCAGCCCGTCCAGCGCCGTGACGACCATGTCCTCGAAACGGTCCGGCTCGACGTCGATCATCAGTCCCAGCGCCGCGCGTTGCTGTCGTTGAGCTCTCCGGGCCGCGCGGGGATCACGCAGAAGACCAGGCCCGCCGGGTCGCGCATCAGGTGCCAGGAATGCGCCTGCCCGGCCCGTTCGGCACCTAGCTTTTCCAGCCTGGCCATTTCGGCCGGCAGGTCGTCGGTGTGGATGTCGATATGCACCCTGGCCGGCCCGTCGTCGAGCCGCTGGATGAGCAGGCCGATATCCCGGCCGGGCAGCATGGTCCCGTGGTACTCGGGGTGCGCGGTGAACTGGGTCAGCGGCTGGCCGATCGCCGCGTTCCAGAACGCCAGCTCACGGTCGTGCTCGGCGGCCGGGGCATCGATCACGATCTTGGACAGACGACTGTAGTGAGCCACCCGGCTAGCGTACGGTCAGCGGGCTAGGGCTTGCGGGCGACGGCGCCGTAGGCGGCCAGGTCGCGGCCGGTGTCGTCCAGGCCGGTTCCGGGGCGCCAGCGGTGCAGCTGCACCAGCCCGGGCTCGACCATCTCCAGGCCGTCGAAGAAGCGGGAGACCTCCTGGTAGCTGCGCGGTACCGCCCGGGTGCCGCCCATCCGCGTGCTTAGCTGCCGCAGCGCCGGCCCAACGTGCTGGTCCACGTCGCTGGCGGGGTGCGCGACCGCCAGGTAGCTGCCGGACGGCAGCGCGTCGACCAGCGCGCGCACGATCGAGACGGGGTCGTCCTCGTCGGGGACGAACTGGAGGATCATGATCAGGCAGACCGCGACGGGGCGGCTGAAGTCCAGCACGTTCGCCGCGTCCTTGAGGATCTTCCCGGTGTCCCTGATGTCGGCGTCGACGTAGGCGCAGGCGCCCTCGGGGGTGCTGGCCAGCAGGGCCTGGGCGTGGCTGAGCACGATCGGGTCGTTGTCCACGTAGACGATGCGGGCGTCGGGCGCGGCGCGCTGCGCCACCTCGTGGGTGTTGTTGCTGCTGGGCAGGCCGGTGCCGATGTCGAGGAACTGGCGGATGCCCGCCTCGGCGGCCAGGTAGTGGACCGCGCGGCCGAGGAAGGCGCGGTTCTTCCTGACGCCCGCGACGATGTCCGGGTACTGCTGGATCATCAGCTCGGCGGCCTCGCGGTCCGCCTTGAAGTTGTCCTTGCCGCCGAGCCAGTAGTCGTAGATCCGCGCGATCGACGCCACGCTGGTGTCGATCTGCGGCGGCTGGCCGGGCTGATCCTGTGTCACCGGGTTCGGGCCCTTTCCCTTATTTAGGTTGCCTGCGGATTATCTCACCTGGTCCGGAGCCTAGGATACGGTGGCGACGGTGAACCAGGCACATCTGGAGTTCTGCTCCAGCCCGGAGTGGGCCCGGCTGGTCGAGGACGAGCTGCTGCCCTGGGTGCTGGACGGCTGCGAGCTGGGTGACGACCTCCTGGAGGTCGGGCCGGGGCCGGGACTGACCACCGACGTGCTGCGGCACCGGGCGGCCCGCGTCACGGCGGTGGAGCTCGACCTCGCGCTGGCGGAGAAGCTGGCGGCGCGGCTGGCGGCCAGCAACGTTCGGGTGGTCGCGGGGGACGTGACCCGGCTGCCGTTCCCGGCCGGCCGGTTCTCAGCCGCGGCCTGCCTCACCATGCTGCACCACATCCCCTCCCCCGCCCTGCAGGATGCCGCGCTGACCGAACTCGCCCGGGTGCTCCAGCCCGGCGGCGTGCTGGCGGGCGCGGACGGGCTGGACACGCCCGCGCGGCGGGAGCTGCACGTGGACGACGTGTTCGTCCCGGTCGACCCGGGCACGCTGGAGGGCAGGCTGCGCGCCGCCGGGTTCGGCCGGGCGCGGGTGGACGTGGCCGGCGACCGGGTCAGGTTCGCGGCCGAGCGCTTAGTCGGTCCCGGACTCCATCGCAGCGCGGTCGAGGAGCTCGTCGTCGCCGGGAACCCGGCCTCGGGAGGCGATCGCCTCGGCCCCGCCCTCGGGCAGCGTGTCGACCAGCCCGGTCGGGCCGGCGATGCCCAGTGCCGGGTGCGCCCGGCCGAGCATGCCGATGCCGGCGTAGTGCTCCAGCTTGGCGCGGGAGTCGGCGATGTCGAGGTTGCGCATGGTCAGCTGGCCGATCCGGTCGGTCGGGCCGAACGCCGAGTCCTCGGTCCGCTCCATGGAGAGCTTGTCCGGGTGGTAGCTGAAGGCCGGGCCGGTGGTGTCCAGGACCGAGTAGTCCTCGCCGCGGCGCAGCCGCAGGGTCACCTCGCCGGTGACCGCCATGCCGACCCAGCGCTGCAGCGACTCGCGCAGCATCAGCGCCTGCGGGTCGAGCCAGCGGCCCTCGTACAGCAGCCGGCCGAGCCGCCGCCCCTCGGTGTGGTAGCTGGCCAGGGTGTCCTCGTTGTGGATGGCGTTGACCAGCCGTTCGTACGACGCGTGCAGCAGCGCCATCCCGGGCGCCTCGTAGATGCCCCGGCTCTTGGCCTCGATGACCCGGTTCTCGATCTGGTCGGACATGCCCAGGCCGTGCCGGCCGCCGATGGCGTTGGCCTCGAGCACCAGGTCGACGGGTGAGGCGAACTCCTTGCCGTTGATGGTGACCGGCCGGCCCTGCTCGAAGCCGACCGTGACGTCCTCGGCGGCGATCTCGACGCCGGGGTCCCAGAACCGCACGCCCATGATCGGGTCGACGATCTCGATGCCCGCGTCGAGGTGCTCGAGCGACTTGGCCTCGTGTGTCGCGCCCCAGATGTTCGCGTCGGTGGAGTAGGCCTTCGCCGTGCTGTCCCGGTAGGGCAGGCCGCGGGCGAGCAGCCACTCGGACATCTCCTTGCGGCCGCCGAGCTCGCCGACGAAGCTGGCGTCCAGCCACGGCTTGTAGATCCGCAAGCTCGGGTTGGCGAGCAGGCCGTACCGGTAGAACCGCTCGATGTCGTTGCCCTTGAAGGTGGAGCCGTCGCCCCAGATCTGCACGTCGTCCTCGAGCATCGCCCGCACCAGCAGCGTGCCCGCGACGGCCCGGCCGAGCGGGGTGGTGTTGAAATAGGCCCTACCGCCCGAACGGATGTGGAAGGCCCCGCAGGCCAGAGCCGCGAGCCCCTCCTCGACCAGGGCGGCGCGGCAATCGACCAGCCGCGCGGTCTCCGCGCCGTAGGCGGTGGCGCGGCCCGGCACCGAGGCGATGTCAGGCTCGTCGTACTGGCCGATGTCGGCGGTATAGGTGTACGGCACGGCGCCCTTCTCGCGCATCCACGCGACCGCTACCGAGGTGTCGAGACCGCCGGAGAAGGCGATGCCGACGCGTTCGCCGACGGGCAGGGAGCAGAGCACCTTGGACATGGTTGCAAGTATATGCATAGCACTGCATGAACATGCAACGCGGGGAGGCGCCTGGCCCGCTGAACCCCACCTAGACCATGATCATGGGCAGTTTCGACCGCATAGATGCCGAAACTGCCCATGATCATGAAATGCCGCGCCGGAGGGGCGGGCGGGTTTGGGACGGGCGGGCTAGAGGGCGGGGGTTACGCGGCGGACGCGGGTGGGGGTGCCAGGCGGGCCGGCCGGGGCGTTCGGGTAGAGGGGGACGCCGACGCAGGTGAACAGCAGGCCGTCGACGGGCTCGCCGAGGAGGGCGGGCACCTGGCTGTCGTCGAAGGTCATCCCGGACGCGCTGGCGCCGAGGGCGTAGGCGGCCAGGTGCAGCCGGCCTTCGGCCAGCCCGGCGGCCAGCTGCGCGTCCCGGTACTCCGCGTCGCTGAGCTTTCCTATGTCCGCGGCGGCGATGGCGACGAACGCGGCGTCGCGGCCCAGCCCTTGCTCCAGGCATACCCGGTACAGCTCGTCCCGCATCGCCGTCTGGCGCACCGGGGCCGTCAGGTCGGGCCAGCGGTATACACCGGGATCGAGGCCGCCGACGTCGTGCACCACCACCCAATGTGGCAGGCCGATCCCGCGGACGGCCACGTTCATGCTGGTGCGCAGCAGGTCCTGGGGCAGGCCGCGGCTCGCGTCCATTCGCCGCTGGGAGCCGCGCGCGGCGATGACGCTTTCCACCGGCGGGCCGGCTACGCCTGGCAGCCGCACCGGGCGCCCACGGTCCCACGCCGGGCCGAGCCGGTCGCTCTCCCCGGCGCGCTGGGCCGCCGTGACCAGGGGGAACTCCAGCGGCGCGGAGTCCACGTCGCCGCGAGCCGCCGGGCCGGCCGGGTCGAGGGCGGGCGGCGCCTCGTCCAGCGCGACCACTGCCACCGGGAACTCGTGTACCCGGTCCGCGCCGGTCAGCGCAGCCACCTCCGCGTCCGGGAAGCGGGTGTAGAGGCGGGCGGGCAGGCCGGCCGAGTCGGCGAGCGCCAGCAGCTGGGCCAGCATGGTGCCGGCGTCCCAGTAGATGTGCCGGTAGCCGCGTTCGCGGTAGCGCCAGCCGGTGCGCCACGGGACGCCGGTGACGACCACGGCCGGCCCGCCGCTGCCTGGGCCGCCGACCGGGGCGCCGCCGCGCGGTGGCGGCCCGACCTGTACGAGCGCGTGCTCTAGCGGGTCGTACCAGTGCACGCCGGCGGGCAGCGAGCCGCCCGGCGGCATGGCCACGTACAGCTCCAGCGGGAAGCGGCCGCCGGCCGACCCGGCGGCGCGGAACGGGTGGATCCCGTAGTCCCGGTCCATGGTGCGCACCACGCCCGCGGACAAGTACAGCAGCCGCGAGAGGTTCGGCAGGTCCAGGGGCGCGGGTGTGACCTCCGCCGTGCCCGCTAGTACGGCCACCGCCGACTCGGTGGTGGCGGGCAGTTTGCGGGGCAGTGGCGTGCGGGGCAGCGGCTCCGGGTACCGCTTGACGAACCACGGGAGGCGGGACATGTCGTTGGCTTCCAGGTCCTGCACGATCCGGGGGTCGTCGATGGCCTCGTCCCACTCCCGGCCGGGCTGATAGGAGGTCAGCCGGTGCAGCGTCTGCGTTGCGGTTTCCACACTCAAGTATCGGAGCCCGGCGGGTCCGGCGGTGCCCAGATACCGGTTGCCGTCGACGCGGGCGTGGCCGGCCGGCTTCTCATGGCCCTGGCGGCGGGCAGTCGAGCTGGGCGATGACTCTTTCGAGTTCCCGGTCCTGAGTGAGCAGGTGTTCCTGGATCTGCAGTGCTTCATGCAGGACCGCCTCGGCGTCCTGGTAGGTGTTCTCGGCCCGCTCGTCGGCCGCTCCGGCTTGCACGTTCTGGCCCACGATGATGATCGACAGCAGCACCAGCTGAAGGAACGTCTGCGCGATCCACTGCACGATGCCGCCGACGCCACCGCGGATGGCGGACGGCAGGCCGAAGAGGGCGATGGCGGCAAAGATGTACGCGCACCACATGGATCCGACGCCCGCTGTGATCCTCAGGGCGAACGCAGTGTTGAACCGGGTAATCGGGCTGGTCCGGGAAAACTGGTCGGCCACCTTGACCGGCCGCGCCGCCTTCCGGCGCATGATGTGCGGGTGCGGAATGTGCCGGTAGGAACTCATGCGGCCCTCCGTGCGGTAGATCGTTCTCGTCTGTTTGCGGGGCAGCAAAGGTCCGTGGATGTTCTCCTACCAGGCCCCGCGTCCATGATTACCCGAGCCACCGAGAGTGAGAAAGAGGCCATCCTTCGGCTATGCGGCATCCTGATCATGGGGGGAGAAGCCGACGACGGATGCTCCAGGGAGAGGCGATGGGCCGGACACAGCGAATCAGCTACCTGCCGCTAGAGGCGATGGACGACGAGATGCAAGCCGAGATGGAGCGGTGCCGGCGTGAGGGCACGCCGCGGCCGGAGAGTTCGGCGGTGCGCGCGCACGTGCCCGCCTGCTTCTGGGCGTTCGCCCGGTCCTGGGAGACGATCTTCCGCGATGGGGTCTGCGACCACGCCATCAAGGAACTCTGCCGGGTCTACGTGTCGCGCTCGGTGAAGTGCGAATACTGCGGAAACCAGCGCTCGGAGAAGGCCAGGGCGCAAGGGCTGAGCGAAGGGCAGTACGACGATCTGCTCAACTTCGAGACCTCCGCCACGCTGAGCGACCGGGAGAAGGCGGCGCTGGCCTACGCGGAGGCGATCACCTGGCGGCTGGACCCCGACGACGTGCTCTGGGAGCGGCTGCACCAGCACTTCTCCGAGCCCGAACTGGTCGAGCTCGGCTGTTTCGTCGCGCTGACCATGGGCCAGCAGAGCTGGCTGCGGCTGCTCAACATCGAGCACCACGAGGTGCTGCCCGGGACCGGCGCCTCGATGGCGCCGGGGTTCGGCACGGCGGAAGAACTCGCCGCGGCCAAGGCAGCTCAGGACTACTGGGCGCGGCCAGCGGCTACCTGATCCTCACCGGTCCTCGGGCAGGCCCTCGCCGCGGGCGGCGAGCATGGAGTCGTAGCCGGGGTGGCGGAGGATGTCGTGCAGCTGGCGGCGGCGTACGCCCTGGTTGCCGCCGTCGTAGAGGGGGAACACCATGGCGTCGCGCATGATCCGCTCCAGCGGGGCCAGGTCTTTGGTGTAGCTGGCGATGCCAGGTCCTGCAGGGTAAGCACGGAAGCCAGCGTCAGCGTGGGGGCCCCTGCTCGCGCTGGTAGCGGATGCGGCAATTCGCGATGGCTTCGGTGTACCAGGCGCGCAGCCAGTCATCTTCCATGCCCGCGGCGAGAAGCACGGCGGTGCCCGGGGGCTCGACGGTGAACAGGATGCGGGTACCGGACGACCTTGGTGCACCTGGCCGCAGTTCGCTGAGCTCCAGCGGTGACCGGGCTGGATCGGGCGGAGCATGGTCGCGAGCGCTGTCTGCGGCAGGACTCGCGCCTTCGGCATCAGCGCTGGCGTCGTCGATAACCGCCTCCGCCCAGGCGGCTTCGGCTGCTGCTTCCGCCGCCGCATGGGCGGCCTTGATGACCTCCTTGCGAGTCCGGAAGGCGTCCACCTTGGCTTGCAGGCGCTGGCTGGCCACGGTGAGGCGCCCTTCCTCGGCCTGCGTGCCGGCATACTGGCGTTGCAGGTCGGCCAGCTGTTCCTGCACGGCGGCCCGGCGTGCCCCGGCCTCCTCGGCCAGGTCGCCCCGGGCCGCCTCCATCGCCCTGCGGCTCTGCTCCCCGAGCTTGCCGATCTGCTGTTCCAGCTGATTAGCCTGCAGTTCCAGCCGCTTGCGCGACGTGGCCACGGTGGCGACAGCCCTGCGTACGTGGGTCAGCATCTCAAGCTGCCGCTCATAGGCGGTATCCAGGTCCGGGCGCGCGTTCAGGGACGGATCATCATCAAGCGGGACCACGAGCGGCGGACCCACGCTCTCCCCGCCGGCCCGCAGGGCGGCCACCGCCTCATCGATGAGATCGGCGGCGGCGGGATCGCGGTCCCGGACCGCGGCCAGCCACACCCCGACCTCGGGAGCCATCCGGATCAAGTAGCCCATGCCCACCTCCAGGCCGCACGCGC
>DAIOWL010000059.1:8211-15076 GCA_036758545.1 Streptosporangiaceae bacterium
ACCTCGGGAGCCATCCGGATCAAGTAGCCCATGCCCACCTCCAGGCCGCACGCGCCTTAACACGTACTATCGCATGTCAGCCAAACGGAGACAATCCAGGACGGATCCTCCGGGACGGCGGCGAGCCGGGGCCGGTTTCATGATCGTGGCCAGTTTGCGGGCTTATGTGCCCGAAACTGGCCACGATCATGGTTTCACCTGGGGGCGGGAGGGTCAGGGGTCCTCGGGGAGGGGCTCGCCGCGGGCGGCGAGCATGGAGTCGTAGCCGGGGTGGCGGAGGATGTCGTGCAGCTGGCGGCGGCGTACGCCCTGGTTGCCGCCGTCGTAGAGGGGGAACACCATGGCGTCGCGCATGATCCGCTCCAGCGGGGCCAGGTCTTTGGTGTAGCTGGCGATGCCGATCACGCGCATGCAGTCGTAGACCGTCGCGACGGCCGCCTCGGAGCAGTAGACCTTCGTCATGATCGCCAGCTCTTCCGCGCGGCCGCCGGTGCGCTCGAAGTCATGGCACGCCTTCCAGGCGAGGTAACGGCAGGCCTCGATCCGCATCTTGATGTCGGCGAGCATGAAGCCGACGTTCTGGTGCTCGATGACCGGCACGGTGCCGAGCCGTTTCTCGCTGCGGGCGAAGTCCAGCGCGTATTCGAAGGCCGCGCGCATGGTCCCGACGCAGGCCGCGCCGATCAGCGCCGCCGTCCAGCTGAACGCGCCGGTGACGACCCGCTTGCCCAGCCGGCCGGGCTGGCCGATGAGGTTGGCAGCGGGCACCCGGACCGCGTCGAAGTGCACGCGCGGGGTGACCACGCCGCGGTGGCCGATCTTGTCGTACACGTCGATCACGCTGATGCCCGGGGCCGAACCGGGCACGGCGATCACGGCCAGCGCGTCGTCCGCGCCCGCGGCCGGGTCGGTGCGGCAGACCACGGTGTACAACTCGCAGCCTGTCCGGCCCCATCCGGTGCCGTTGGTCGTGTAGTGCTTCTCCCCCGTGATCACCCATTCGTCGCCGTCGAGGCGGGCGATCGTCTGCATCCCGCCGGCCGGGTCGGCGGAATCGAAGTTGGCTCCCCCGGCCACGTCGGTGAAGGCGTAGGAGGCGAGCAGGTCACCCTCGGGATCGTCGGCGAACGGCCGCAGGAACCGCTCCTTCTGCTCCGGCGTGCCGTACTGGATCACCGGCTGCAGGCCCAGCCCGGTGGCCAGCAGCGTCGTCGGCACGTTGACGTCGACGCAGGTGAGTTCCTCGGCGGCGATGGCCAGGTCGAGCATGGAGAACCCGGCCCCGCCAAAGTCGGCGGGGATGAACGACTTGGTGAAACCGGCGTGGGCCATCTCGCGGTAGGCCTCCCGGCCGGCCAGGAATGATTCCCATCCGTCGTCCGCGCGGTCGATCAGGCCGGCGACCGGGCGGAGCACGCCCTCGGCGAAGGCCTTGGCGTTCTTCTGCAGTTCCTGCTGGCTGTCGCTCAGGGTGAAATCGATGGCCACGGCGGACACCTTCTTCCTCGACGGTATGGGACGCTGGGCGGGTGACAATCCGGACGGCTTTTACCGACCTCTTTCAGATCGATCATCCGCTCGTGCTGGCGCCGATGGGAGGGGTGTCCGGCGGGGCGCTGGCCGCGGCGGTCTCCGAGGCGGGCGGCCTCGGCCTGGTGGGCGGCGGCTACGGTGATCGAGGCTGGCTGGAGCGCGAGCTGGACACGGCGGCAGGCGCCACGGACAAGCCGTGGGGCGCCGGGGTCATCACCTGGGCCGCCAGCGAGGACGCCGTCCGGCTGATCGTGTCCTACCGGCCCGCGGCCGTGTTCTTGTCCTTCGGTGATCCCGCGCCGTTCGGTGCGCTGGTCAGGCAGGCCGGGGTCCGGCTGATCTGCCAGGTGCAGGACGTGGCCGGGGCCCGGCAGGCAGCGGCGGCCGGGGCCGACGTGATCGTGGCCCAGGGCACCGAGGCAGGCGGGCACGGAAGCCGCCGGGCGACCCTGCCGCTGGTGCCCGCCGTCGCCGACGCGGTCGCGCCGGTGCCGGTGCTCGCGGCCGGCGGGATCACGGACGGGCGCGGGGTGGCGGCGGCCCTGATGCTCGGCGCTCAGGGCGCCGTGGTGGGCACCAGGTTCTGCGCCACGCCCGAGGCCCTCTACCCGGACTGGGCCAAGAAACAGCTGGTGGACGGCGGCGGAGACGAGACCAGCCGGACCCAGGTGTTCGACATCGCCCGGGGCCTGGACTGGCCGGCCCCGTACACGGGGCGGGCCCTGCGCAACGCCTTCACCGACGCCTGGGACGGCCGCGAGGAGGAACTGCGCGCCAGCGCGCAGGCCCGGGAGCAGTTCACCCTCGGCCATCAGGCCGGGGATCCCGACGTCGGCCTGGTCTGGGCGGGGGAAGGGACCGACCTCATCACCGCGGTCGAGCCGGCCGGGGAGCTCGTGGGCCAGATCATCGCCCAGGCCGAAGGGCTGCTAGCCGGAGCCTCGCGCCAACTGGATCACTAGATCGCCATGTAATTGGATCTAACCGGTGCTCCAGTTGGCCCGTACGGTCAGTGACATGAGCACCATGACCCAGGCCCTCAGCCCGGCCCACGCCACCCGCCACACCAGCCGCCACACGGGCCCGGCCTCGCGCCCGCGGCTGGTCAGCGCCCGCTTCGCCGCGGCGCTGCTGTCCTCGTTCGGCGCGCTGACCAGCTTCTACCTCCTGCTCTCGGTGACGCCGATGTACGCCATGTCGGCGGGCGCCGGAAGCGCCGGGGCCGGCCTGGTGACTGGCTCGCTCATGCTGACCACGGTGCTGGCCGAGTTCGCCTCGCCCCGGCTGCTGGGACGCTTCGGCTACCGCGCCGTGTTCGCGGCCGGCGCGCTGCTGCTCGGCGGCCCGGCGCCGGCGCTGCTGCTGCCGCACAGCATGACCACGATCCTCGCGGTCAGCATCGCCCGCGGCATCGGGTTCGGCCTGGCCACCGTCGTCCTCGGGGCCCTAGTCGCGGCGTCGGTGCCGGCCGAGCGCCGGGGCGAGGGAATCGGCCTGGCCGGGGTGGTGGCGTGCGTGCCCGCGATCGTGGCCCTGCCGTCCGGGGTCTGGCTGACCCAGAACACCGGGTACGCGGTCGTCATCGCGATCACGGCGATCAGCGCGCTGGCCCCGCTGGCGGCTACCCCCTGGCTAGCCAATCCGGCCGAGGCCGGCCAGAGCGGGGCGGGCCAGGCCGACACGGCTCCGGCCGGCCTGCTGGGCAGCCTGCGCTCCGGCGGCATGCTGCGGCCCGGCCTGGTCTTCGCGGCCACGACCGTAGCAGCCGGCGTAGTGGCCTCGTTCTTGCCGCTGGCGGCGGGCGTGTCCGCGGGTGTCGCCACGCTCGGCCTGTTCGCGCAGGCCGTGACCGCCACCGCCAGCCGCTGGTGGGCCGGCCGCCGCGGTGACCGGCACGGTCACGCCGGCCTGCTGATCCCCGGGCTGCTGATCGCCGCCGCCGGCATGGCCAGCCTGATCTGGGTCTCCGCCCCGGTCGCGGTGATCGCGGGCATGTGCCTGTTCGGGGTCGGGTTCGGGATCGCCCAGAACGTGACCTTCGCGCTGATGCTCGACCGCGCCCCCGCCTCCGGCTACGGCACCGCGAGCGCCCTGTGGAACCTGGCCTACGACGCCGGATACGGCACCGGCCCGATCGTGTTCGGGGTGTTCGTGGCGCACACCGGGTACCCGGCGGCGTTCGCCCTGACCGGGCTGCTGATCCTCGCCGCCCTAGTCCCCGCGGTGCGCGACCGCCGGCGGCAGGGCACCGCCCGCTGAGGGCCCAACCCCGGACACGTCCGCACTTGTTCGCAACCGGGCAACCGGGAAGACTACGCAAGGCGGCAAAATCGCCGCATAGGCGTACGCATCCTTCACGAGAGGTCTGGTGCATCGTGATCTCGAAGCGTCTGGTCAGGAAAGGGCTGCCGCTGCTCGCCGCGGTCGCCCTGCTGACAGGTCCGCTGGTCATCTCCGCGCAAGCCAAGCCGTCTCATGGCCCCGCCCAGTCGTCGGTCAACCCCGATCACGTCAAGGTGCTCGCGGCCGCGCTGCAGAAAATGCACGATAACTACGCCTCGTTCGCGAACTTCACGCCCGGCCCGCAGGACATCTTCGACTACAACATCGGCAACCTCTGGCTCAAGGGCATCGACGGCAGCGGGACCACCGTGGCCGTGATCGAGGGCTGGGACGACCCCAACGTCGCCGCGTTCATCCACGTCAGGGACGTGCGGTACGGCCTGCCCGACCCGGTCATCCAGACCATCTACCCGTCCGGCCCGCTGCCCGCGCAGTGCCCGCCCGGCATGGTGGCGCTCGGCAGCTACGGGTCGTGCGACGCCTGGCAGGGCGAACTCGAACTCGACGTGCTCGCCGTGCACCTGATCGCGCCCTACGCCAAGATCGTCATTTCGGCCACCCCGGCCGACAGCGAGATCACCGACGACGCGGCGAGCAACGTGGCGCCGCCGGAGATGATGCACGCGCTGGAGTACATCAGCGCCAACCACATCGCCAACGCGATCTCGATCAGCGACGGCACCGGCGAGGGCACCTACTCCTTCGGAACCGCGCAGATCCACGCCAACGACCCGGGTCCGCTGGCCGCGGCCAGGGCGGGCATCCCGGTCACGAACGCGACCGGTGACTGCGGCGTGGTGCAGAACCTCGCGGTCGCCAACGCCCAGTGCGGCAGCACCAGCCCCGGGCCGCAGACGGCCACCTGGGACGACAACCCGTGGGTCACGGCCGTGGGCGGCACCGTGCCGAACGTCAGCACGACCGACGGAAGCAAGCTCGGCCCGGACCCGATCTGGCACGAGGGCGGCATCTTCTCCGAGGGCGCCGGGTTCTCCGCCGTCTTCGGCCGGCCGTCCTACCAGAACGGGGTGGCCCGGATCACCCGCTCCAAGATGCGTTCGGTGCCGGACATCACGATGGACGCGCAGTCCGGCACGTCCGAGTCGGCGCCCATGGTGGCCGGGGTGCTCGCGCTGGCGACCCAGCTCAACCACGGCCATAACCTCGGCCCGATCAACCCGGTGCTGTACGACATCCTCGGTCCGCTTGGCACGCACGCCGGGATCTCCGACGTAGTGAGCGGGAACAACTCGGTGATCGATCCGAACACTGGCAAGGTCCTGGTGCCGGGCTTCACCGCGGCTCCCGGATTCGACGTCGCGAGCGGCTGGGGCACCGTGGACGCGAGCAAGTTCGTGCCAGCGCTGGTCGCCGGTACGAGGGCGACTGGCCTGGCCCGTTCGGCCCGAAATGAAGCGAGCCGGGAGCTCAGCGGGCTCACCCGCGCCATCCGGCTCTCGGCCGGCTCGGGCGGGACCATCGCCGTGACCAGCACCGGGTTCCTGCCGCGCCACCCGGTCAGGCTGGCCGTCGACGGCACCGTGATCACCACGCTCACGGCCAGCGACCAGGGCACGGTCAGCTACACGCTCGACCCGGCCGCGCTGGGCCTGAGCCACGGGCACCACGTGCTGACGCTGCAGGGCATGCTCATCACGACCACGGCCAGTTTCCGCAGTTAGTTTTCTGCGGCGCGTGTCGAGGCGGCCCGGGTGGCTCCGACTAAGGGATGTCGGCGGCCACCAGGGCCGCCCGCCCGTAGGAGCAGCACATGACCAAGGTCACCGCCCAGATGTCCCTTTCGCTCGATGGCTACTACGCCGGTCCGCGCAGCACGACCGACCCGCACGACTTTGCGGCCTTTCTGGAGGGCCCGGAAGGACCCGGTTTCTTCCGCGTGACCCGGTGGGTCATCGACGCCATGGGCTGGCGGGAGCGGCTGGGTTTCGCCGGCGGGGAGCGGTCGGTCAACTCGCGGATCATCGAGGAGACGTTCGCCGCCGCCGGCGCGTACGTGATGGGCCGGCGCATGTTCGACGGGGGCGAGATCCCGTGGGGTGACGAGCCGCCGTTCCGCGCGCCGGTGTTCGTCGTGACCCACCGCGACCGGGAGGTCCTGAAACGACAGGGCGGGACCTCCTTCACGTTCGTCACCGACGGGATCGAGCGGGCCGTCGCGATGGCCCGGGAGGCGGCCGGCGGCAAGGACGTCGCCGTGGCCGGCGGGGGCACGCTGCTGCGCCAGGTCCTGGCGGCCGGGCTGCTCGACGAGCTCGAGCTGCACATCGTGCCGGTACTGCTCGGCGGCGGCATGCGGCTGTTCGGTGCTGGCTCTGGCGCCGGCGGCGGCGCCGAGGCCAGCCTCGGGCTGGACACGCACGAGGGGATCGAGCTCACCCCGGTCCGCGTGATCGAGACACAAGAGGTGACGCACATCCGCTACGCGGTCGGCGACCGGGCCAAGCTGGAGCTCGACGACCGCGGCTCCGGCGGGGCCTGAAACCCTGAACCTGGGACGACCGGCCACCCTCGGGCAGTCTGGGAAGGAACTGTCCGAGGGTGACCGGCATCATCGGCCGGGTCGGCGTGCTCTTCTTTCAGCCGGGCCAGCTCAGCTTCCAGCTCGCATACCCGCTGGTGAAGACGGTGCAGCTCGGCGGCCAAGAGCTGGTTCGGCCCGCCGGTGTGGCCGAGGAGAGCCTTCGCCATGACGGAAGCCTCCCTACTTCACCGCGGGTGTTACGGCTTCCATGCCACCAGGCGCGGTTGCAAACCAGGTGCATTGCCTGTGGCGATGGGATGGAGATGTCCACGCCGTCTTCATCGTCGCTGCGCGGCGTTTGCACGCCCCCCGACGACAGTGAAACGAGCTGGCCGCCTCCCGACGCTCCCCGGGACGCGGTCAGCGCTCGTTGACGACGAAGGGGTCAGCTGTTCCCGCTGACTGCGGCGTCCCAGAATTCCTGGATGGGCGGGTAGATGAGCTCGT
>DAIOWL010000060.1:0-15007 GCA_036758545.1 Streptosporangiaceae bacterium
CCCCATCGGGGACTCCCTGCTGCGCCGGTTCATCGCCAACCAGGCGGACCTGCAAGATCACCTCGCCGACGCCGTCGGCGGCCGGTCCGACCGGACTCCCGGCGTCGCGCTGAGCGATTCCGGCGTGGCCGCGGCGTACCTGAACCAGGCCGTACTGCTCCGGCCGGTCTTCGATGCGCACGACACGGTGCTCGACCACGTTGCCTCGTTCTACGCCGGATCGGCCGGGCTGCTGCTCTCACCATGGCCGACACCGGACCTGGCCGGCCGGGGATGGCAGCTGGTGGGTCATCCGATGTTCGTGGTGCGGGGACCGGCGGGCGAGCCTGCCGGTGCGCCGCCGGGCGGCGTGGACGTGCGGCGCGCCGAGTCGGCAGACGACCTGGCCCTGGTCGAGCGGATCGTCATCGACGGCTACCCGGTACCGGAACTCGGCGGGTTGCCGCCCAACCGTGCGCTGGGTCCCGCCCTCCTCCGCAGCGCGGTCCGGCACTGGATCGGATACCTCGACGGCACCCGCCCGGTCGCGGCGGCGGCGAGTCACGCGGCACACGGCGTCGTCAACCTCTGCCTGGCCGCGACCATGCCCGCCGCCCGGCGACGCGGCGTGTGGCACGCGCTCGTCGCGGCCCGATGCGCCGCTACCCCGGACCTGCCAGCAGTCACGTTCACCAGCGACTACAGCCGGCCTGGCTTCGTGCGCACGGGCTTCTTGCCCATCACCCGCTTCACGCTCTGGGCGGTTGCCACCTGATCCGCACAGCACGGGGCCGTCACGCCCGCCGCTTGCGCCAGCACCGGCGACCCGGCTCACAGCGACAGCTGCAACGCCCGCTCATCACGCATGTGCAAGCGTCGGGCAAGCCGGGCCCCGCGCCACCCAGATCACCCGGTTACGGGCACCACTCAGACGGGCTGACCCGCTGCCCCTGGAGGGACTACGCGAGCGGTTCCTGCCCGAGTGCGCCTTCCGCGGCCGGGAGAACAACAAGTTCCAGTATGCAGTGCTGGCCGCGGCAGCTCTTCATGGCGGGACCGACCCGGACCTGCTGGATGAGGTCGCCTGGTGGCAGAGCGACGATTTCTGGCAATACGCCCTGTTCGCGACCGTCGCCTACATCCGCGCCGCCGCCAGCCGGGCGGGCGTGCCGGTACGCCAGGCATGCCAGGACCTGGCCCAGCGCTCCGGCGACCCGGCACCATAGCGACCCGTCCGGGACGCCTGTGGGAGCGGTCATCTGATGGCGGGGCCGACCGATCATAGGCGGTTCGCGCTCGTGCTGAGGTCGCGGCGCGTCACCGAAGGTGGTGATGTCGGCGGCTGCAGGCAGCTCCGCCTGGCGGCTGCTACCACCTCCAAGCGGAGCTTCTCCCGGCTGGTACGCCTGTTACCGGGCAGCGCCTGCCACGTACACCGCGACGATGTAGGTGGCGTGGCGGTCCAGGCTGCCGCGGGCCCGGTCATACCGCATCGTGGTCCGCGGATCCGCATGCGGGGCGGCCTCTTGCACGTCGCGCATAGGGACTCCGGCGTCCAGGGCGGCGGTGATGAACGCGTGTCTCAGCGTGCGGGGCGTGACGGCCTTGCCGATCCCGGCTTGCCGCGCGACGCGGCGGACGATCCGCCCGGCACCGTGCCGGTCCAGCCGGCGCCGTCCGCAGCCAGGAAGACCGGCCCTTGGGTACGCTCGCCGACGGCCAGGTCGATCGCCCGGGCCGTCCGCGGCGCCAGCGGGACGGTGACCACCTTGTCGCCCTTGCGGGTGATTGTCAGCGTCCGGTGGCCGCGCTCCAGGCCCAGCTGCTCGATATCGGCTCCGGTGGCCTCCGGGACCCGCAGCCCGTTCAGCGCGAGCAGTGCGCCGAGCTCGTTGCGGTCCAGGACGACGGCGCGCGACTCGTCATCGACTCGCGGACGGCGGACATGAGCGGCGGGTGAGTGATCCACGAGCTCTTCTTCGACGGCGTACTTGCAGAACCCGGCGATGGTGCACAGCCGCCGGGTAACCGTGACGCGAGCCCGGCCCCTGGCCTCGAGCTCCCGGGCGAAAGACTCGATGTCGGCGCCCCGGACGGCGAACAAGGCCACGGAGTGGACCCGGCACCAGCTGGTGAACTGGCGCAGGTCCAACGCATACGCCTCCCTGGTCAGGCCACGGTACCCAGCCAGGAACCCGGCCAGGGCGAGCCGCTCGGCGTCGGTGAAGGCCGGCTGGATCGTGGCGAGCGCGGTGGATGGGGCGGTAGTGGTCATCGGGGCACCTCCCGGCCGGGCTGAGACCCGAAGGATGCATGGGCTGGGCCCACTCGAGTCCCAGCGGTTAAGCGGACACCCACGTAAACCGTTTCGGCCGGTCACACCACCTCACCAACTGGCCGGAACAGAAAGGATGTCAGCTACCGAGGAAAGCGCCAGACCGCCGATTCCGTATATGCCAGCGCGATTGCGGCTGAGATAGGTGCTGGGTACATAACGACCACATCAGCGACCCGGTGCCCAGGGAGCAGTACGAGAAGGTCATCGTCGCCGGCGGCCGGATCGCCGGACCTGCAGCTGAGGCGCTGCTGGCCAGCCGGATGGATCACGACACCCTGGACTGGCTGACGGCCAGCTTCTTCAAGACCGGGCTCGAACCCGGCCACTGCCTGCGCACCCCGCCGAAGGCCCCTGCGAGTGCGGTCTCTACCTGCGCTGCCCGGGGTTCTTGACCACCAGCGAAGACGGCCTCCGGCTGCCAGACCGCCTCCAGGCCGGACAGCAGCTGATCCAGGAGCCACCGAACGCGGCTGGCCCCGCGAAGCCGGGCGCCACACCGCGATCTCCGGCCGCATCTGCGCACTCCTGACCGAACCGGGCGAGCCCGCCCGGCCCTATACCGGAGAGCACTGACGTTGGAACCGTGTGGCTCTGCGCGGTCCCGGCTGCGATGCTGAGGTGGTGCTGGAGGAATCGTTCACCTGGCGCGGTGATCAGCAGGTCCGGTGGTCGCGGCATGGCTCGGGGCCGCCGCTGGTGTTCTGCCACGGCACCCCGTGGCGATCGGCGCTGTGGAGCCGCATCGCCGACGCGCTGAGCAGCGACTTCACCGTTTACCTGTGGGACATGCTCGGCTATGGCACCTCCACGATGGCGGAAGGCCAGGACGTTTCCCTGGCTGCGCAGGCCAGCCTGCTCTGCGATCTGCTCCAGCACTGGGCGCTCCGCCAGCCTCACCTGGTCGTCCATGACTACGGGGGCGCGGTGGCCCTGCGCGCTCACCTGCTGCACGGCGCCCGCTATCGGTCGCTGGCCCTGGTCGACGTGGTCGCGCTGGCTCCCTGGGGCTCGGAATTCTTCCGGCTCGTGGCCGGCAACGCCCCGGTGTTCGCCCAGATCCCGCCCCCGCTGCACGAAGCCCTCCTCCGCGCCTACATCACCGGCGCCGCGCACCGCCCGCTCGCCGGCGAGCACCTGGACATGCTCGCCGCCCCCTGGCTCGGCGCCGAGGGCCAGGCTGCCTTCTACCGCCAGATCGCGCAGGCCAGCCAGCGCTATACCGACGAGATTGAACCCCTGTACCCGGCAATCGAGCTGCCGGTGCTGATCGCGTGGGGCACCGAGGACACCTGGATCCCGGTCGACCGTGCTCACCGCCTGGCGGAACAGATTCCCGGCGCGGAGCTGCATCTCATTCCCGACGCTGGCCACCTCGTCCAACTCGATGCCCCCGAACATCTCACCGCCGTGCTGCAAAGATGGCTGATGGTCATGGCGGCCCGGTAGGGATCTCCTCTCACGCCGCGGCGTTGCGGGCGTCGGTTCCCAGACAGCCGCCGAACATAGGCGGATCTCGCGCGCTGGCCACAGCCACGGACCGCGACGCAACGTGATCGCGACCCTTGAGCGCGAGTGACCTTATCGATTCCGGGCGCCTTGACTGAGCCGGTGGTCTGCAACTGCATGCGCGCAGATTATGCATTCCGGCGTGACCTCAGCGCGCTGTCGGCATGAGATGCCGTGGGCTGGTCGCGCTGGTTCCACCCGTGCCCGGGCGGCTGGCCTAGGTGGTAGCTTCTGGCTCAGGTGCTGCGCGGCCGGGGTTGCACAGGGCAGGCCACCGTTCGGCCGGACGCAGGAAGTGCCGGAGGTTTTCCCATGCCTCAGCGGCATCCGCGGTGTCGCCGTGCGGGGCGCGGAACATGGTGAGGTACTCGCTGATCTCGGCCAGGTCGAACCAGAGCCGGTATAGCGCCAGGGCTTCGGGGTCGATCTGGATTCCGGTGGCGCGCGTGTAGTGGCCGAGCAGGGACCCATCGTCGCCTGCCATGTCCCACAGGTCACGTTCGGGCGGGGCGAGGAGCACGGTGTCCCAGTCCACCAGGGCCAGCCCGCCGGGCGTCGTCATCACGTTGCCGGCGTGCGGCTCGCCATGCGTGATCACCATCCGGTCCCGGCGCTGGGCGACTCTTTCGGCCAGGTCGGCGTACGCGGTCACCAGCACGCTGAGGCCGGCCGCATGAGCCTGCAGGAGCTCGCCGGCGCGCCGGGCATAGGGGCCGTCCTGCCAGGCCTCGCGCGGCTCGGCCATCATCGGGCCGAGCGCGTCCAGGCGCGGCACGACGAAATCCTCGGCCAGGGGTCGGGATGCAAGCTGAAGCTGACCACGAACTCGAAAGTGCTGCCACCGCACTCACACGAGACCGGTTCGGCCTCCTCGTCCATCCAGTACTCGCCGCTGTCCGCAACGTAGGCTGACCGGCCCAGGCGACGCAGGTCCGGCGCGCACCGGTGCCGCCGTCGTCCACGACCACGTGAAAGACGCGGTGGCCGCGGGTCTTGCAAGCAGAAACCGTGACCTGGTCGACGGGATAACCGCCCGCCTGACTCGCGGAGCCACTCAATGAGATCAGCCGAGTCCTCGCCATGGGCGCGCCGTCAGATGTGATGACCATGATTCAGAAAAGCGCAACCCGATCAGCGCACCCAGGATCCTTCCAGCCATCCTCCAAACACCCAGAACCCCTGCGGCTGGCCGCACAGATCACCTCATACAGGCACTGTTGCAATATCTGCTGGAAGACCTGCTCTGCCACGCCGAACGGCGGAAGTGTGCGCGCTGATCGTTACCAGGGATGATCACGGATCGTAGTATCAACCTGGACGATACGTGCGCTCGGATCGCTACGCGCGGCGGGGAAGCGCGCCAGCGCGGTCGGCCGCTGTGCCCAGGTCGCCGGGTTTTCGTTCGCTGGTTGCGTATCCTGCTACGGCATGCCTGGCGGTGCTGGGACCCCTGATCGGTTTGGTTCTCCCGGTGGAACGTAATGGCTCCCGCAGTGCGGACCGGGCGTACGCTCATGCCGGCTGCGGCGTCGCGGGCCGGTCCGGTCGGTCGCGGCAGGCGGCTCGCGTCAGCCGTGCACTTTGGCGACGTACTTGCCGGCGCCGCGGCCTGCGGCGAGCAGGTCGTGGATCGCGGCCACCGATTCGAGCGGCTCCACGATGGTGAGCTCCGGCCGGATCTGGGCGGCGGCGATCATCTCCAGCCCTTTGGCCAGGGCGCTGGCCACCGCCTTCGGGGCGGTGGCACTGAGCCGGCTCATGCTGAACCCGAGCACGCCGACGTTACCGCCGATAAGGCGGCCGGCCGGAGGGAGTGGCGCCTGAGCGCCGCCGGCGGCGTTGCCGAACAGGACGACCCGCCCGCCGGGTGCCGCGATCGACAGGTCCAGATCCAGCAGGGCCGTGCCGACCGGGTCCAAGATGACGTCCACGCCTTCGGGAACGGCCTGCCGGACAGCCTCGGCCAGGCCGGCCTCCCGCACGAACACCTCGTCCCAGCCGGCCGCCAGCCCGGCCGCGATCTTGTCAGGCCGCCCGACCGTGCCGATCCGGCGGCCGCTGCCGAGCGCGGCGGCGACCTGGCTGACCACAGCGCCGATTCCGCCGCTGGCCGAGTGCATGAGCACCGACTCGCCAGGGCGGATGCGAGCCCGGTCGGTCAGCAGGAGCAGCGCCGTCGATGCGGCCAAGGGTGCCGCGGCCGCGGTTCCCAGCGGCACATCCGGCGGGACCTCGACGGTCACGTCGGCCGCGGCGACCGAGACCTCGGCCAGGCCACCGCCCGGCGTGAACGCCGCGACGCGTGCGCCAGGGTGCAGATCGTGCACCCCGGCGCCCACCGAGCGGATGGTGCCTGCGACCTCCAGGCCCGGGACGTACGGCCAGGCGGAGGCGTAGCCCGGATCGCCCCTGCGGGCCATGACGTCGATGAAGTTGACGCCCGCATAGGCGACGTCGATGGCCACCTGGCCGGGACCGGGCCGCGGCTCGTCGACGTCTGCGACGCTTGTGGTACTCCCGTCCACCGCCGGCGCCGTCATGAGCACCGCTTTCATATCCCAGCTCCTTGTCCGATGTTCGCCGATGACAGCCGCATGTGCCAGGTGCCAGCCCCGGGCCTGCATCAGGCCGCTGCGTCCCCTCCTGCCGCGATCGTTGCGTGCCCGCCCACTCGATCCCATCAAACACCAGGCGAATCGGCTGTCGGTCCACCATCTATGACGGAGCCCCGAACATCCAGACATGCGCCCGCCGCACCTGACCGGTCTTCCAATCGACAACGCGCCGATCGGCGGGAGTGTGCGCCTTCGCTCAGTTCGAGGACCTATCACGATGCGTGAGCAGACGCATCAGACCGCCGAGTTTCCGATCGCCGATTTAGCGCTCCACAGCGATCTCCAAACCCCGGCCCTTGCGGGCGAGCCGAATGTCCAGATCTGTCGCGCTCGCGGGGCGATACCGTGCGGGGCTGGAGCTTCTGAGGCCCACGGGAGTCCGGGAGCTGGCGGTACCGACTGGTCTTGAGCGCGCGAGTCGGCACTTTCGGGGCGCTGTTGTTAGGTGCGATGGAGGGGGGGTGTGTCGTTGGGCGGAGCGCTGAAGGCGGAACGGAGGTCGGCGGCGACGCGGTCGGCGGCTTGAGCGCAGGCAGGTGATATGAGGTCCCACAGGAGGAAGTTGTGGACCATGCCCGGCTCCCGGCGCAGCGTCGTACGCACGTCAGCGTCCCGGAGCCGTTGTGCGTACGCCTCGCCCTGATCGCGGAGCGGATCATGTTCACAGGTGATCACGATCGCCGCGGGCAGCCCGCGCAGATCTGGAGCAAACAGGGGGCTGACACGCGGATCGCGTCGCATCGCCAGGTCGGGCACCCACTGGGCGCTGAACCACTCGATGTCGGGTACCTCGAGGCCATACCCGTGGCCTTCGGTCTGGATGGAGGCCCCTGAGTTGGTGAGGTCGGTGTTCGCGTATAGCAGCACCTGCAGGCCGGGCGCCGCGGCAGGTTCTTCATCGCGGGCGCGGAGGCAGGCAAGAGTCGCGGTAGTGCCGCCCGCGCTGTCACCGGCGACGGCCACCGCTGTCGGATGCGGATCGAGCACGGCGGGGCGGGTAGCGACCCAGCGCAGCGCCGCCAGCGTGTCGTCCACAGCCGCTGGCCACGGGTGCTCGGGCGCCCTGCGGTAGTCAATCGACAGCACCGCCGCCCCGGAAGCCGCGGCCAGGCGGCGGCACGCCCGGTCATGCGTCGCGACGCTCCCGATCACCCAGCCGCCTCCGTGGAGATACACAACGAGGGGGACCGGTCCCGCGGCCGGCCGGTACAGGCGCGCCGGCACGTCGCCGGGTGGGATGACGACGTCCGCCACAGCGTCCATCTCCGGTCCTGGCGGACGTGCCGCCGCCCGCTCCTCGGCCGCGCCGCGCAAGGCGTCGGGCCCGACCTCGGCAGCTGGCGGCGCCGGGTGGGCGTACATGTCAGCGAGAAATCGAGCGAGTTCAGCGTCGGCGATCGACCCGGCCATGCCCCGAGACTCTACCGGTCCCGAGCGCATCACGGACTCTGAGTCACCGGGGCGCTCGCCGGGTCTTAGCCATGCGCCAGCTGACCCCCGTGCGGGCCGCCGGGCTTGCAGCTGGCCGGTCAGGTCCTGGTCGGGTCGTGTTCGACCCAGACGTCGGGCTCTACGTAGGCCGCATGGTCGTATTTGGTGTCGCAGTGGACCGGCACCAGCGCGCGTGGCGCGATCACATCGCCGGTATGGCCGGATAGCCCGCAGCCCGGCCCAGGTCCGCCACTCTGCCAGCGAGCCGCCATCACCATCGAGGCGGCGCGACCCGCACAATGGCGTCCCCGGCCCGGGCATGCCATCGTAGCGATGCGACGGGAAAGCCCGCTGTGGTGACCTTGCGCGCAGATCAACCCGCTCGGTGCGGCACAAGGAGCTTCGCCAAACGACCGTGCCGGACGCCAGATCGGCGGTTCGCGTTCGCGCTGAGGTCGCACTACGTCACCACCGCATGGTGTCCAGGATTGTCGGTGTAGACAACTCCGCCCCACGGCTCTCGCCGCCGGGCGGAGTCTTCAGCCGGCCTGTCTTACCGGGCGGCACCGGCGAGGTAGGCAGCGACAATATAGGTCGCGTGCCGGTCCAGGCTGCCGCGGGCCCGGTCATACCGCATGGTCGTGCGCGGATCCGCGTGGGAAGCCACCTCCTGCACATCCGGCAGCGGCACCCCGGCGTCCAGGGCGGCGGTGATGAACGCGTGCCGCAGCGTATGCGGGGTGACGGGCTTGACGATCCCGGCGCGGCGGGCGGTCGTGCGGACGATCCGCCCGGCGCCGAGCCGGTCCAGCCGCCGCCCGTCCTTTGCCAGGAACACGGGGCCTTCGGTGCGTTCGCCGATGGCCAGGTCGATGGCCCGGGCCGTGCGCGGTGCCAGAGGGACGGTGACGACCTTGCCGCCCTTGCGGGTAACGGTCAGCGTCCGGTGCCCGCGCTCCAGACCCAGGTCCTCGATGCCGGCGCCGGTAGCCTCCGAGACTCTCAGCCCATTCAGCGCGAGCAGCGAGATCAGCGCATGCACCGATGGCGCCCCCGTCACTGACCGCTGCCATCGGCGGTCAGCTGCGGGCGCTGCCGCCGGATACCCGGAGCATCCTGGAGATGCTCTCCGTCCTGAAATTGCGGCTGCCCCTGGCCCAGCTGGGCCAGGCGGCGGACGTCGGCTCGCCCGGCGCGGCGATCGAGCCGGCGGTGGCCGCAGGCCTGGCGGACTGGTCGCCGGACGAGCCGAGCTGCCCGGTGGCGCTGCGCCACCTGCTGGTCCGGGACGCCATCTACGCCGGCATCAGCTCCGCCAGGCGCCGGGAACTGCACGCCCGCGCGGCCGTGCTGGCCAGCGAGTCGGCCTCGTGGGAGCACCGGGTGGCCGCCCTGGAGCGCCCGGACGAGGGCCTGGCCGCCGAGCTGGAGCGCCTGGCGGGCGAGGAGGCCGCCGGCGGCCGGATTTCGCTGGCCGCCACCCACCTGCAGTGGGCCTCGGACATTTCCCCGGACCGGGCCGGCCGGGAACGGCGGCTGCTGACCGCCGCGCTGCACCTGATGCTGGCTGAGGAATCCCGCGGCCTGGCGCTGCGCCCGGCGGTGGAGGCAACGGGACCGTCCCCGCTGCGCGGCTGCGTACTGGGCGCGATGGCGCTGTTCTCGGGCCAGTTCGCCGAGGCGGAGCATCGGTTCGCCGAGGCGCTGGCACAGGCACGGGCCGACCCGGGCGGCGCCCCGCTGGCCGCATCACGGCCTCGCTCCGCCTGCCCTCGGTGATCGAAGCGGATAACAACGAGGTCGCCGGTCCCGCCGCGGTCGCGTTCAGCCACGGCCGGGCGGCCGTGGTCATGCAGGATCTCCTGGTGAACAGCCAGGGCGGCAACGCCTTGCCCAAGCCGGCCGGGAACCTGTTCGGCAAGCTCCTGATCGGGTCGGGCCGGGGATTCACCGCGGTGAACCTGGCCGCCTACGCGGCGGCCCACCCGCAGCCGGCCTGGAGCCTGGGGACCGTCCCCGGTGAGAAGGCCTACGATTCCGATCCTTACGACGTCATCGCCTACCACGGCGGCTGGGTCGTAGCCGACGCGGCCGCGAACTCGCTGCTGCAGGTCTCGCCGTCCGGTCACATCCGCATGCTGGCCCGCTTCCCCGCGGTCAGCGAGCAGGCCCCGGCCGGGGTGTTCGGCCCGTCGCCGGTGACCGTCAAAGCTCAGGCGGTACCGACCTCCATCGCGGTCGGACCGGACGGAGCTCTCTACGTCGGCCTGCTCCGCGGCGTCCCGTCGAACCCGGGTACGGCCTACATTTACCGGGTCGTTCCCGGCCACCACCCCAGGATCTGGGCACGTGGGCTCACCGCCGTCACCGCCATCGCCTTTGACCGGCACGGCCGGCTCCTGGCCACCGAATACAGCACCGGCGGGCTGCTGTCTCCGCCCACCACCCCCGGCGCCCTCGTCCGGATCAGCCGCAACGGCCACACCGTCACGACGCTGCCGGTAGCCGGTCTCTTCCAGCCGACCGGTCTCGCGGTCGGATCCCACGGCGCCGTCTACGTGTCCAACTTCGGGTCCAGCACCGCCAAGGCCACTCATCCCGGCCAGATCCTCAAGATCACCGGCCTGTCCTGACCTGCAGTAGCGCAAGACCCGAGATGCCGGCAGCAGGCGCGGCGCCTGCTGCCGGCACGGCGGGTGCATAGACCCGTAATCCCTTTGCCTGAATTCGCGGTATGGCTGGAGACTGAAGTCATGCTCGGATTCGCCAGGACCGACAACGAGGCCCTCGTCTCGTGCCTGGGCGACTCGCAGCGTGCCGTCACGGCCTACCATGAGCTGCTGCGGCGCGGCGAGGACGCGGTGGGCGCGATCCGTGCGGGCCTGCGTCACGAGAATCCGGCCGTCCGTGAGGGCTGCTGCCGTCTCCTCGACCACCTGGTCGACACCGACTCCATGAGCCAGCTCATCTCTATGGCCGACGATCCCGATGCCCGGGTCAGGATCGTCGCGTTCCACGCCCTGGCCTGCGACCGGTGCAAGGGCGACACCTGCGCTCCAGGCGCGGACGAGGTCCTCGAGCCCGCGTTGCAGCACCTAGCCTCCGACCCGGACGCGCACGTCCGCACCTATGCCGCCGAACTAGTCGGCAAGTTCGTCCATACCGATGGCCGCGCGGTCACCGCCCTGGAGACGGCTCACGCCCAGGACCCTAGCCCGGCCGTCCGGAAGAAGGCAGGCTGGTTCGCGCCCGGCGGCACCATCTACAAACGGACCGTCCCGCGCGTGCCCCGGCTGGTGATCAGCGTCGGCCGAGGCTGAGCCCGGCGAACGTGTCGGCCACCCAGTCGGCGATGAACGTGCTGACGTGGGGCAGGTGGTCCAGCCCTATGTGCTCTGTAGCCCCCTCCTCGGAGGTGAAGATGCGCAGTTCGCGCTTGGGGCTGGCCACGGCCTGGTCGTAGGACCGGTGTGCGTAGTCGAGGGGGATCTGCCGGTCGCCTGCGCCGTGGGCGATGAGGAACGGCACCGTGATCTGCTTGACGACGCCGTCGAGGTTGACCTGGTCGGCAAACGCGATGAACTCATCGAGGGAGTCATAACCCCAGACCCACAGGACGTGGTCCCAGTAGTGCGGTACGGACCGCTCCCCCTCGCGCTGCAGCCGACGGCGCTGGACCGCGCTCCCAGGCATGGTTGGCGCCCCAGGCAACGACCAGGGCGAGCCGCTTCTCGAAGGCGGCGGCGCGCGGTGCGTAGTACCCGCCCAGGGACCAGCCGACTAACCCACACCGACGAGGGCCTGGTCGCGGCCCAGGCGATACGGGCGGGCCATCCGGAGATCGGCGTCCTGGTCCTGTCCCAGTACGTCGAACCGAGTTATGCCATGCGGCTCATACAAGATCATCCCGAACGGGTCGGGTATCTGCTCAAGGAACGGGTGTTCGACATCGCCACGGTGGTCGACGCCCTCCGGCGGATCATGGAAGGGGAAACGGTCATCGACCCGACGATCGTCGCCCGTCTCCTCAGCCGGCGCCGCCGGTCCGATCCGCTGGCTGCGCTCACTGACCGGGAACGAGAAGTCCTGGGGCTGATCGCCGAAGGCATGTCCAACCGCGCGATCGCCGCCCGGCTGTTCGTGACCGAGCGCACCGTCGAGGCGCACGTCACGCAGGTTCTCCTCAAGCTCGGCCTGGCCGAATCACTCGACCAGCACCGTCGCGTGCTCGCCGTGCTGACGTTCCTCCGCGCCTAGCGTTGCTATCGGCGCGGCTGGCGGGCCTGGAGTGCGAGTATCAGGCCGTCGAGGGCCAGTTCGAAGATCCGGCCGGGATCGTGGACGATGCTGGCCTGCTGTACGCGTGACAACGCGGGGTAGCGCGCCGCGGCCAGGGCAGCCTGCGCCTGGCGGTGCTCCTCGCATGGCCAACGTGGGCGAGTGCCTGGCCATCGCCGGGCAGATCACTCCCGGTGATCGCGACAGCTGGTACCGGGCCTGGTCTGGCTTCGCGACGCACCTGGCCGGGCAGGGCCAGGCAGCGCTGGCGGCAGGCCACCGGGTCAGCCGCCCGCAGCGTCCTGCTGCGGGCGGCTGAGTACTTCCGGCAGGCATTCTTCTATCACCGGGACAACCTGGACGGTGCGGAACTACGGACCGCCTACGCGTCGAGCGTGCAAGCATTCCGGGACGCCCTGCCCCTGCTCGACCACCACGCGGAAGTACTTTCCGACGGCTTGTCGGGCTATCTGTTCACCCCGGGTCGCGCGGACGGCCCGCTGCCGGTCCTGCTGCACGTCGGAGGGTATGACGGCACCGCCGAAGAGCTGTACGCCTCGGCAGGCCAGGCACTGGAGCGCGGTTACGGCTTCGCCGCCGTCGACGGCCCAGGCCAGGGATCGATGCTATATGACCACCGGATCGCCATGCGCCCGGACTGGGAGGCGGTGGTTCCCGGAATGGTCGATGCGCTGATCAAGCACCCGCTCGTCGATCCCAGCCGGATCGTGCTCGTCGGACGGTCGTTCGGCGGGCTGATCGCCCCGAGAGGCGCGTCCGGAGAGCACCGCCTGGCCGCGATGATCGTGGACCCCGGTCAGCTGGAAATGGGCAGCGCGGTCATGAGCCGGCTGGGCGACCTGGGCCAGCACCTGGACGACCCGGCGGCAGACGCCCAGTTCGACTCGCTGCTCACCATCCCGGCCCTGCGGACGTTCCTGGCCCCCCGGATGGCCACCCACGGCCTGACCAGCGTCCGCGAGTACCTCCGTGACCTGCTCCGCTACACCAACCAGGACACAGCCTCGGCGATCACGTGCCCGAGCTACGTGACCGACAACGAGACCGACACGGTCTCGGTCGGCCAGGGAAAGGCGCTGTTCGACCGGCTGACCTGCCCCAAGGAATTCCGCCTGTTCACCAAGGCCGAAGGCGCAGAAGGACACTGCGAAGGCATGGCACCCATCATCTTCTGGACCGCCGCCTTCGACTGGCTGGACCACCTGCTCGCCTGAGAGGCGCTAGCCGAGGTTCCACAGCTGACTGGTGTCGGTGGGGCTGCACCCGAAGAGCAGCAGGCGAGTGGGGCTGTTGTCGTTGAAGTCGTTCGCACCGAGGCACCAGTCGTCATAGAGCCACAGGGCGAGCTGGAAATCGTGACTGGCCGGGTTAGTCGGACGCAGCTCCCACAGGGCGATGGACGTGCTGGTCGTCACGCAGCTTGTCAGGATCAGCGGCTGGGCGACGCGCGTGGCCGTCACGGCGAGGCACCGGCCGGCAGCCAGGTTATAGAGCTCGTAGACGTCGTTGCCGCCTTCGGTGACAGGATTGCCGTTGCGGTCTTCGGCCTGGACGAAGACCCACCGCTGCGGTGCCCCGTTGGAGGCGTACCCGTGGCAGCGGTACAGCTGTACCTGCGTGCCATCGGACGTGGACCCGCTCGGGTCGTCGAAGCACAAGGTGTTGCCCTTGGCGTGCAAGTACGGGTTGAAGATCTCGGCCCACTGGCCGACCGGCGGGATGTCGGTGGCCCGGGCGGTTCCCGGCCAGGTCAGGCTGAGCCCGGCGACCAGCCCGGCTGCGGCGAGCGCGGCGGCCAGCTTCTTCTTCAGTGTCATGTCACTGCCTCCTGAGGCGCGGTCACGGAACCGGGTCGCCTCGCACGTTAGGCAGGCCGCCTGAAACAGCACTGACGCGGCGCTGAAACGGCAGTTCTCCCGGCGCGTGGGCCGACGGCTATCGTGACAATGGCAGCCTTTGCGAGCGGAGCAGATTCGAGATGACCGCTGAGGCGCGGACGGCGTGGCCGGGTGTCATCGTCGTATCCACCGGACGGTGCGGCTCGACGATGCTGTCGAACATGCTCCGGCTGAACCCGGAGATTCTCAGCTTGTCTGAGTTCTTTTCCATGCTGATGCCCGACCCGCTCCCAGTGGGTGAACTGGACGCGGCGGCGTACTGGCGGTTGCTCAGCGAGCCCTGGGTGTTCTTCAGGCACGCATACCGGCTCGGCCTGCGCGTCCCCGAGTTCCTGTACGCGCCGGGCCCCGGCAGCAGGTTCACTGCGGCTACCGGGATCCCGCCGATCCTGGTTGCCGCGCTGCCGCACCTGAGCGACGATCCCGAAGGGCTCTATGACGAGGTGGAGGCGTTCGCCGCCGGCCTGACCCCAGCCTCCGCCGCAGCTCAGCACCGGCGCTTGATCGGGTGGCTGTGCGATCGCCTCGGCGCGCGCGGCTGGGTCGAGCGCTCGGGCAGCTCGCTGCTGTATATGAGCCAGCTCGCCGATCTGTTTCGCGACGCCAGGTTCGTGCACCTCTACCGCGACGGGCGCGAGTGCGCATACTCATTTAGCCGCCATCCCGCATACCGGCTCGGAGCGCTATCGGGGATGCTGGACTCACGCCTGGGCATGTCGCCCTACCTGGGCGATGACAAGCCGCCGGAGCAGGTGCCGCCCGATCTGCGACCGTTCATGCCCGGGACATTCGATCACGAAGCATTCGAGCGACTCGAAGTATCCGTCGCTGAGTGCGGCCAGTTCTGGTCCGACATGATCATTCCGGCACTCGATGTTCTCGCCAGCCTGCCGGCCGAACGCGTGCTCCAGGTCAGCTACGAGAACCTCGTCGCGGAGCCA
>DAIOWL010000061.1:0-7105 GCA_036758545.1 Streptosporangiaceae bacterium
GTATCAGGGGCCCGCCGGGCCCTGGAGTGCGCGCTCTGCCGCTGGCCGCGGACGTGGCGCAGATGGCGGTAGGCGAAGGTCAGCGTGCTGACCGCGATGACGACCAGCATCCCGTTCACGATCATCTGGTCGCCGAGCATCCGCTCGAGAAGCCCATGACCGTTCATTTTCTCCGCCTGGAAAACGTCAACTACGGTGCAAAGAAAGCCGGCTTAGCTAGCCGGATCGTGGATCTCCGAGGCACGATTTCGCCTGTTCGCCGACCTATCGCGTCTGTCCAGGCCCCAGCGCGACCTTCTTCGGACGGGTCGCCACCGCTATTTCTGAGATGTTTATAACACGGGCGTCCGGCACTGTCCGTCCGGTAATAAGTTGTTAAGATCTCGCGATCCGCGCTGGTCACCAGCCCTCGGCCAGCACCCGGTCGAGCGCGTCGGCGAAGAAGTCCGCGCCCGCGACGTCCAGGCACAGCGGCGGCTTGATCTTCAGCACGCACATCCGGTCGCTGGTGGGCTGGATGATGACGCCGAGCTCGAGCATCCGGTCGCAGATGGCCATGGTCTCCTCGGCGGCGGGCTCGAGCGTGCCACGGTCCCGGACGAACTCCACCCCGAGGTAGAGGCCGGACCCATACACGGCCCCGATCAGTGAGTGCCGAACGGCCAGGTCCTCCAGCCGCGCCTTCAGGTGCGCGCCGACCCGGGCCGCGTTGGCCTGCAGTCCCTCGTCCCTGATCACGTCGAGCACGGTCAGCCCGACGACGCTGGCGACCGGGCTGCCGCCGGTCGAGGAGAAGAAGTACCCCGCGTCGCGGTAGCGCTCCGCGATAGCCCGCGAGGTGACGACCGCGCCGAGCGGGTACCCGTTGCCGGTGGCCTTGGCCACCGTGACGACGTCCGGCACCACGCCCTGCTGCTCGAAGCCCCAGAACCAGCGGCCGAGGCGTCCGTAGCCGACCTGGATCTCGTCCGCGACGGCGAGCCCGCCGTGCCGCCTGACCTCGGCGTAGACCGCGGCCAGGTAGCCGTCGGGGAGCGGCATGCCGCCGGCGTTGCCGTAGAAGGGCTCGGCCAGGAAGGCCGCGGGCGGACGGCCGCGGCCCGCGAGCTCGCCCATGACCCGGACCGCGTCGGCAGAGTACCGAACGGCCTCCGATCCGCGGTACCGGCCCCGGTAGGAGTTCGGCGCGTCGACGGCGTGCACCCAGGGCGGGCGCGTGCTCAGCGCGTTCGGGTTGTCCGCGGTGGAGGTCGACACGGCGTCCGACGCGTACGTCCAGCCGTGATAGGCCTCCCGTACCGCCACCACGTCCTGGTGCCCGGTACCCACCAGGGCCAGCCGCAGGGCCAGGTCGACCGCCTCGGATCCCGAGTTGACCATGAACACGGTATCGAGCGGCGCGGGCAGCAGGCCGGCCAGCCGCTCGGAGAACTCCACCACCGAGGCGTAGTTGAACCGGGAGTTGGTGTTCAGCCGGCGCAGCTGCCGGGCCACCGCGGCCTCCACCCGCGGGTGCGAGTGGCCGAGCACGGCCACGTTGTTCACCATGTCCAGGTAGACCCGGCCGTCGGTGGCGGCCAGGTGGTGCCGCCAGCCCCGCTCGATCCGCGGCGGGTCGGCGTAGTAGTGCTCCTGCACCGCGGCGAACGACGCGGCCCTGCGTTTCAGCAAATCTCCCTCAGCAGACCTCGAAGCCGCCGGCAATCCCAGCAGGGGCCCCGGATCCGTGACGAGGGAAAGCCACCCGGCCGCGTACTCCGGCCGGACCAGCGGCGGCACCGCCGGCGCGCCCGGCGCGGGCAGGCTCACGTGCACCCGGTTCCCGTCCTGGCGCACTGCGAGCCCGGCCGGCAGCTCCACCGGGGCGGCCGTCCACAGGTCGATCCCGGTCGCGACGGTGGCGGGGGAGACCCCGGCCAGCACCCGCGACCGCGTCAGCCGCGCCTCGCCGAACCGGGTGGCCACGGCGTCGTATCCCTCGGCCAGCAGGGCCGCGGCCAGCCGGTCCTCCAGCCCCGGCTCCAGCCACGCTCCCTCGTCCATCGCGTCGGACTGCGCGGACAGGTCCAGCACCGCGCAGTGCCCTAGATCTAGGGGCCCCAGATCTAGGGGCCCCAGATCCACCACCACGCCGGACGGAACCCTTGATGTCGGCAACGGCTCGCCGGCCAGGCCGAGCTCGGCCAGGATCAGGCCCGTCATCACCTCGGCCGGGACCGACATGGCCCGCTCGAACAGGCGCCGCTCGTGCTCCAGCGCGCCGGTCACGTAGTCGTTGACGCCGTCGATGGCGGCCTGCTGCTCGCCGCTGACCACCAGCACGGCGGCGCGCAGCACGACCAGCGGCCACAGCGCCGTGGCCTCCGCGGCGGACAGCGGCCGCAGACCGTGGAACGCGCGCACCGCGGGCAGCACCGAGCAGGGTTCGGCCCCGGCGTGCCGCAGCACCGAGGTGATCGCCACGGCCAGCTCGCCGACAGCCCACGAGCTGGTCAGATCGCCGAAGTCGATGATCCCGTCCGGCGTCCGCAGGCCCCGCTCGAGGAGGCAGACCACGTTGTCGTCGGTCACGTCGCCGTGCACCGCCTGCCACGGCAGCCGCCCGGCCAGCGGCTCGACCCGGCTCCAGGCCGCACGAGCCGCGGCCGTCACCCGGCCGCGCAGGTCTTCGTCCCGCACATGCCCGGCCAGCGCGTCCACCACGCGCAGCGCGTGCCGCAGGTCCCACTGCAGCACCCGGTCCAGGCCCGGGTGCTCGAAGCTGCTTAGCGCCAGGCTGACCTGCCCGGCCACCGTGCCCAGGCCCGCGACGACCCGTGGCGACAGGTAACGCCCCGCGCCCGCGAGCGTCCCGCCGGGCAGAAAGCGCAGCACCCGAGCCAGGGCCCTACCCCCGTCGACTGGGCCCCCGTCGACCGAGCCCCCGTCGACTGCGCCGCCGTCCACGGGCACCTCGGCCGGTCCGTGCGTCACGGTCGCGACCCGCAGATCGTGGCACGCCCCCGCGATATGCGCGGCCGCGGCGTCCTGCGCCTCGATCTCGGCCGCGCTGAACGCCGGGTTCGCGATCTTCAGCACGCCGAGCACGCTGCCGCCGTCAGCCAGCAGGAAATTGCTGTCCTGCTGACTGCCCAGCGGCTGCGCCTGCACCGTGAGGCCGAGCAAAGCCGCGACCCGTTCGGCCTGAAGGATCGTCACCTGCGGAACCGGCAGCCCGCCGTGCCGGAAGAAATCGACCCCGGCCACCTCAGGGGACGAAGACAACCCGGCCTACCGTGCCTCCGTCGGCCAGCCGCTGCACCCCGGCCGGCACCTCGTCAAGCCCGAGCCGCTCGCTGACCAGCGGCCGGATGGCGCCGTCCGCCACCATCTTGGTCAGCTGGGCGTGGCAGTCCTTGATCAGCTGGGGGTTCTTGCTCTGGTACAGGCCCCAGTGCAGGCCCACGATCGAGTAGTTCTTGACCAGCGCGTGGTTCAGCGCGGCCGACTGGATCTGGCCGCCGGCGAAGCCGATGATCAGGATCCGGCCCTCGAACGCGATGCACTTGGTGGACCGCGCGTACGTGTCGCCGCCGACCGGGTCGTAGACCACGTCGGCGCCGCGCCCCTCGGTGACCTCCTTGACCACCGCGACGAAGTCCTGGGTGTTCCGGTCGATCACCACGTCCGCGCCGAGGGCGCGGGCCACCTCGGTCTTGTCCTCACCGCCGGCCACGCCGATGACCCGGGCCCCGGCCGCCTTGCCCAGCTGGACCGCGCCGCTGCCGACGCCGCCCGCGGCCGCGTGCACCAGCAGGGTCTCGCCGGCCGCCAGCCGGGCCCGCCGGTGCAGCCCGAACCACCCGGTCTGGTACGTGATGAAGAACGCGCCCGCCTCGGCGTCGTCCAGGCCGGGCGGGGCGGGCAGCGCGCTGGCCGCGTTCATCAGCGTCAGCTCGGCGAAGGCGCCGCCGATCGCGCCGCCGATGAGCCGGTCGCCGGGCGCGATCCCGGTCACCCCCGGGCCGGCCGCCACGACCTCGCCGCACAGCTCGACACCCGGGGTGAACGGCAGCGGCGGGCGGACCTGGTAGCCGCCGCGGCACATGAGCACGTCGGGGAAGTTCGCCGCGGCGCCGAGCACCCGCACCAGCACCTGGCCCTCGCCCGGCACCGGGTCGGGGACCTCGGCCAGCGTCAGCACGTCCCGCGGCTCGCCCAGCTCGGGCACCTGCCAAGCCCTCATGCCATACCTCGCTCAACCTCTTCGATCCGCTGCTGCATCCGGTTCATCCCGCGCAGCCACCTGTCCGGGTCGGTGGCGCGCATCTGGTAGTACCCGTGCACCTCCGGGTGCGGCAGGATCAGGAAGCGTCCCGCCTCCATGCCGGCCAGCAGCGCCTCGGCGACCTGCTCGGGCTCGATCGCCGCGTCCTGCAGCACCACCTTCCCGGCCCCGCCGGACTGGGCCAGCATGTTCGTCCGCACCCCCTGCGGGCAGATGCAGTGCACCACCAGGCCGCGATGCCCGTAGGTGGCGGCGAGCCACTCGGCGTAGGACTCGGCGGCGTGCTTGGTCACCGAGTAGGTGGCCGTGCCCAGCATGGTGAGCAGCCCGGCGGCGGACGCGGTCACCACGAAGCAGCCGCGGCCGCGCTCGAGCCAGGCCGGCAGCAGCTCACGCGAGGCCCGCACGTGGGCCATCAGGTTGACCTCCCAGGACTGCTGCCAGGCCGCGTCGGGCGCGTCCGGACCCGCGCCGATCGCGATCCCCGCGTTGGAGCAGTAGATGTCGATCTCGCCCAGGTACTCGCGGGCGCCGGCGACGAGCTCGCGGACGCCTTTCTCGGTGCCTATGTCGCCGGGGTGGGGATACCCGCCGATCTCCTGCGCCACCGCGGTCGCGGCCTCGAAAACCAGGTCGTTGACCACCACCCGGGCGCCCGCCGCGGCCAGCCCGCGGGCCAGCGCCCGCCCGATCCCCGCGCCCGCGCCGGTGACGACCACGCCGGCTCCTGCGATTTCTATAGCCACGCCCGCAGGTTACCGCGAGGTAGATCATCTGATAAAGGCCGTCCCCGGCCGATCAGCGCGGTCGCCGTCTCGATGAGCCGATCCACCCGCAGCGGCTTCTCCAGGTAGTGGTCCGCGCGACCAAGCAGCCCGTCCGGCACCCCATCCAGGACGTGCGCGCTCACCACCGCGGCCGGCAGCGCGGGCGCCACCTGCCGCAGCCCGGCCAGCAGCTCCAGGCCGGTCATGCCGGGCATGTCGAGGTCGGTGACCACCAGGTCCCAGTGCTCGTCGGCGGCCAGCTGCAGCGCCGTCGCCGGGTCGGCGGTGTGGATGACCTCGAACCGGCACCGGTTGGCCAGCACGTGCACCAGGAACAGGGCTGCTTCCGGATCGTCCTCGACGACCAGGATCCGCGCGCGGGTTTCCTCCCCCATCCCGACAATCTTCCCGACCGGGCTGGTTGCCGGCGTTGCGGTTCCGGTGCAGGACAGTTGCGGACCTGGACAAACCCGGATCAATGCCACCTGGATCAGGCGGGCGGAACGTACCGGTAGCCGAACCCGCGGACCGCCTCGATGGCCGCGCCGGGCTCCCCGGCGCCCTGGCCGAGCTTGCGGCGCAGCCGCATGACGCCGAACTTCACCCGGTCCGGCCCCACCCCGAGCGGGTCGTTCCAGGCCAGTTTCAGCAGCTGGTCCGGGGTGAGGGTCTGGCCCGGATGCCGGATCAGCGCGGCCAGCAGGCGGAACTCGGTCGGGGTCAGCGCGACCGGCGCGCCGCCCACGCTGACCTCGCGGGCAGAGAGCCGGACCAGCAGGCGGCCGTCGTCGTAGACCTCGGGCCGCGGCTGCCCGGCCCGGGGCCGGCGGAGCAGCGCCTCCACCCGGGCGGCCAGTTCACGGTTGCCGAACGGTTGGGTCAGGTAGTCATCGGCACCGCCGTGGAGCCCTCTGACCTTGTCGCCCTCCTGGCCGTGCGCGGTCAGGATGAGCACGGGCACGTCGCTCAGGTCGCGGATGCGCTCCAGCACGGCCCACCCGTCCATGGCCGGCAGCCCGATGTCGAGCACGACCAGGTCGAAGGGTTCGGGCCGGGCCAGGTGGAAGGCGCGCAGGCCCTGCTTCCCGTCGGCCGAGCTGTCCACCTCCAGGCCCTGCCTGCTCAGCACGGTCCGGATGCCCAGCGAGATGTCCTGGTCGTCCTCGATCACCAGGACGCGGCCCTTCACTGTGGCCCCTCCGATCCCGGCCCCGGCAGGTACACGCTGAACGTGCTGCCCCGCCCCAGGGTGCTGTCCACCGCCACGCGCCCGCCGTGCATCTCGGTGAGCACCTTGACGATGGACAGGCCCAGGCCGGTGCCTGGCAGCCCGGCGGTGCGCGCGTTGGAGGCGCGGACGAACCGGCTGAACAGCTGCCCGGCCTCCTCCGGCGGGATCCCGATGCCGGTGTCGGTCACGTCGATCCGCCACTGGCCGTCGTAGCCGGCCGCGACCAGCACCCGCCGGTTCCGGTTCGAGAACTTGACCGCGTTCGCGATCAGGTTGTCCAGCACTTGCATCAGCCGCCGGTGGTCGGCGGCCACGAGCGGTCCGTCCCCGGTGCTGACCTCGATGGCGATGCCCTGCTTGGCGGCGGCCGGCGCGGCCGACCTGACCGCCTCGGCGGCCAGGTCGGGGATCGAGACCGGGGCCAGGTCCAGCGGCAGCGCGCCGGCCTCGAGCCGGTCCAGCATGAGCAGGTCACCGACCAGCCGGTGCAGCCGGTCGGCGTTGCGCTCGATGATGTCCAGGAACCTGACCCCCTCCGGGGTGAGCCCCTCGGCCTCGCCCTCGTTCTGCTCGGCGAGCTGCCGCTGCGCCTCGACCCGCTGCCGCTCCAGCTCCTTGCGGTCCGACATGTCCCAGGCCAGCCAGATGTCACCGCGGTGCCGGCCGTTCACCAGCACCGGCCAGTAGTCCCATTCGACGGTGCGGCCGTCTCGGCAGCTGAGCTGCTCCCCGGTCAGCGGCTGCCGGGCGCGCAGGACCGCCACCGCCCGCCGGGTGAACCCGACCGGGTCGGCGAAGGTGGCTGCGACCCGGCGCAGCACCGCGGCGCCTCGCGTGCCG
>DAIOWL010000061.1:7115-13595 GCA_036758545.1 Streptosporangiaceae bacterium
GGAGTACACGGTGATTTCCCTCGACCGTATCAGCGAGGTGCTGGCCAAGGCGCCCAAGCTCACCGACGAAGAACCCGAGCCCTAACAACGTCGCGGCGACGGGGATCAGGCCGTATTCGATGCCCTCATGGGGCGAGCCCAGGCCGAACATGATCCCGAAGCTCTGGCTGGCGTTGGTCACCGTGCCCAGCTCGTCGGTGATGAGCACGCCGGGGATGGCGGAGGAGATCAGGCAGTTCAGCCGCTCGGTCTGGTCGGCCAGCTCGGCGTGCGAGCGCTCCAGCGTGGCTATGTCGTTCGCGTGCCGGATCTGCGTGGCCACGATGGCGGCCACCGCGTGCGCGGTCGCCCTGATCTCGGCGTCCCAGTACCCGTCGTCACCGGCGGCGGCGTCGCCGATCAGGGCCAGCGCGCACAGGCACTGCCCCGCCACCGGCACCGAACGGGCCATCAGCACGCTGCCCGGCCGCCCGTCCAGCGTCACCGCCAGCGGGCCTGGCGCGGAGTCACGCTGAGCCATGGACAGCACGCCGATCCTGGCCAGCAGCGCCTGGTCCGCCGCTCCCGGCGGGTGCACCGCCAGGACCGCGGGGTCCTTGCCCCCAGCTGGCTGAAAGGCCAGCGCCGCCCGCAGGCCGAACGCCGCCACCATCCGGTCCAGCACGGCCGGCAGCGCGCCGGCGAGCACTCACGCCCGGACGGGAGTACGATCGTCGTTGGTGGTTCCGGCCGCCTCTGGGTCCGCGGGCAGAGCTGCAAGCTCACCGGTTGCACAGCTGCGATCAACGGCGAGTCTTTCCCGCCCGACGCAAGCGGACCCCGGGCGCGAGGGAAGGGCTGCCATGGGCTCCCAGCTACCGCGAGCACTGCCCGTCCGGCCGAGCCTGCGTTACCTGAAACTCGAGGCGAAACGCCGCCTGGCCGCGGGCGAGTTCGGCACCCTGCACGACGCCCAGACCGCCATCGCCCGCGAGCACGGCCTGTCCAGCTGGCCCCGGCTGAAACAGGCCTGCACCTCAGGTAGCCATGCCCTCGCCCACCTGCTCTGGGTGGCCGAACGGTACTCCGGAGCCGGCCGCCCGGGCTGGACGGCGCCCGGCGAGGACGAGCTCCGCCAGCACTTCGACGACCAATTTCTGGCCGCGATCACGCCCGGCACCCTGGCCGAACAGGCCAGCCAGGCGGGCCTGCGCGGTGATCTCACCGTCATCAGCCAGGCGCCGCTCGAGGCCCAGGTCGAGCTGGCCGGCCTGCGGTTGATGGCAACGGCCGACACGGCGCCACCGCACCGGCTGACCGGCCTGCGCGGCTTCCCGCTCGGCGACCGGGTCACCGACCCCCGGGTGAAGGATCCGACGCCTACCCGGACCCTCGGCGACCCCCCGGACGGGATCGCCGCGGTCGCCGACCGGGCCCGGGTCGAGCTGGGCGTGCCCGCCCTGCTCCTGGCGGGCGGCGACCCCGGCCGCGCGTCCTGGACCGTCGCCACCGGACAGGCCGACCTGGACCGGTCCGAGCCGCTGCAGCCCGGCAGCCTGTTCCCGGTACCCGGGCTGACCGGGCTGGTCACCGGGACCGCCGTGCTCCGGCTGGCCGCCGATGGGCTGCTCGGCCTGGACGACCCGGCTAACCGCTACCTGCGCGCGGTACGCCTGGAGGACGACGCGGTCACCGGCTACACGCTGACCCCGGACGGCGCCTTCGAGGCCCTCCCGGCGCGGGTGTCCACCGTGCAGGCGATCGCGGGGCTCTGGTCCACCGGGGCGGACCTGGTCCGGCTGGGCACGGGATGGCCGTCGCTGCTGCCCGCGGCGCTGACCCGGGCCGCCCTGACCCGCCAGGCCGGACCCGGGCCGCGCGGGCAGGACGTCGGCTTCGGCTGGCTCCTGGACGGCGAGACCGCCGTCTACGGCGGGGCCGGCTTCGAGGCCGTCGCGATGCTGCGCAGCCGCGTCCGCGACCTGCGGACCCAGGTCGTGCTCGCGAGCCGGGCGGTCATCGTCGAGGCCGTCGACGACGGCCTGCGCCGCGCGTGGCTGACGGGAGGCGCGACATGATCGAGGTGGAGCGGCTCAGCAAGCGCTTCGGCCCGGTCACCGCGGTCGACGACCTGAGCTTCACCGTCCGCCCGGGCCGGGTGACCGGCTTCCTCGGCCCGAACGGCGCGGGCAAGACCACGACGATGCGGATCGTTCTCGGCCTGGCCGCGCCGACCTCCGGCCGGGCCCTGGTCGGCGGCCGCCGCTACGACGGGCTGATCCGGCCGTTGCGCGAGGTCGGCTCGCTGCTCGACGCGACCGCCCTGCACGCCGGCCGGACCGCCTGGGCGCACCTGTGGTCGATCGCGCAGGCCAACGGGATAACCAGGCAGCGTGTCACCGAGGTGCTGGGGCTGACCGGGCTCGAATCGGTGGCCCGGCGCCGGGTCGGCGGTTTCTCGCTCGGCATGAAGCAGCGGCTCGGCATCGCCGCCGCGCTGCTCGGCGACCCGCCGGTGCTGATGTTCGACGAGCCGGTCAACGGCCTGGACCCGGAGGGTATCCACTGGATCCGCGGGTTCTTCCGGGAGCTGGCCGCCGACGGCCGCACCGTCCTGGTTTCCAGCCACCTGATGAGCGAGATGGCCCAGACCGCCGATCACCTGGTCATCATCGGCCGCGGTCGGCTGATCGCCGACGTGCCCACCGCGGAGCTGATCGAGTCGAGCGCCCGCCGGGACGTGCTGGTCCGGTCCCCGCGGGCCGCCGAGCTGGCCGAGCTGATAGCCCAGCGGGGCGGGACCGTCACCCGGCAAGACGACGGCGCGCTGGTCGTGACCGGCCTGGACGCCGCCGCCATCGGCGACCTCGCCGCCGGAGACGGCATCGCGGTGCACGCCCTGGTGCCCCGGCAGGCCTCGCTGGAAGACGCCTACCTGGACCTGACCGGGGAGAGCACCGACTACCGCGGGAGGCTCCAGTGAGCGCGCCGTCCCTCGCCACCCGGGCGCTCGACCTGCTGGGATCGGAGTGGACCAAGTTCCGTTCGGTCCGTTCGACCTATTGGTCCCTGCTGGTCGCGGTGGTCACCCCGATCGCGGTCAGCGCCGTGGTCGCCTTCGCCTTCACGAGCGCGCCCGGCCACGGGCCGCCCCTCGACCCGCTGCTGCCCGGGGTCATCAGCCTGGAGTACGCGGTGATCGCGGTCAGCGTGCTGGGCGTGCTGGCGTTCAGCGCCGAGTACAGCACCGGGCTGATCCACGTCACGTTCACCGCGGCGCCGCGCCGCCGCGCGGTGCTGGCCGCCAAGGCGGTCGTGCTCGCCGCGGTGACGCTGGTCGTCGGCGAGGTGGTTGCCTTCGCCTCGTTCGGCCTGGACCAGGCGATCCTGGCGGGCCACGGCCAGGGCGTGTCGCTGGGGCACCCCGGGGTTCCGGGGGCGGTGCTATGCGCCGGCCTGCTGCTGTGCGTATGCGCGCTGCTCGGCGTGGCCCTCGGCGCGATCATCCGGCACACCGCGGGCGGCATCGCCGCCACCATCGCGGTGATCCTGGTGCCCGGCATCGCGGCCCTGCTGCCGGCCCCGTGGAACGGCCGGATCGGCCGGTTCACGCTGCTGGAGGCGGCCCAGCAGGTGAGCGCGCTGCACCCGGCGGCGGACCTGTTCTCCCCGGGCTGGTCCCTGCTCGTGCTGCTGGCCTGGCCGGCCGTCGGCCTGGCCGCCGCCGCGATCCTCATCACCCGCCGCGACGCGTGACGCCCCGCCATCTGAGGCAGGGCCATCTGAGGCAGGGCCGCCGCTGGCCAGCACGACCCCGGCCAGTGCGATCGCCCCGCCGATCAGCTCGGCCGGCCCAGGGATCTCGCCCAGCCAGACCAGCGAGATCCCGATCGCGGCGGCCGGCACCAGGTACAGGCTGACGGTGACCCGCCCGACGTCCGTCCGCGCCATGGCGTAGGCCCACAGCACGAACCCGGCGGCGGACGGCGCCAGGCCGAGGAAGACCGCCGAGCCGATGGCCGCCCCGCCCGCGTGCGCTCCCGGGCCCCACAGCGCCCGCAGCAGCGACCCGGTCCACGGGAGGACAAACACGGTGCCAGCCCACATCGCGTAGGCGGTCACCTCGAAGCCGGTGTACCGGGCCAGCAGCGGCTTCTGCGCGGTGTGGAAGATCGCCTGGAGCACCGCCGCGGCCAGCACGATCAGCGCCGAGGTGCCGAACCCGAGCCCGTGCGAGGCGGCGATCAGCGCGGTGCCGGCCAGCGCCACCGCGCTGCCGGCCCAGCGGCGGCGGGTCGCGTGCTCGCCCAGGAACGCCACCGCCAGCAGGCTGGCGTATACCGGCGCGGTCGCCACCAGCAGGCTGGCCGTGCCCGCGGGCACCACCCGCTCCCCGGCGTTGAGCAGCAGCTGGTACCCGGTCATCCCGGCCAGCCCGCACAGCGCGATCAGCGGCAGGTCCCGCAGTCTGGGCCGGCGGACTCCCATCCGCCCTGCCTTCCCCCGCCCGCCCATCCGCCCTGCCTTTCCCCGCCCGCCCATCCACGGGGCCGCCACGGCCAGCGCGGCCGACGCGACCGCCAGCCGGGCCACGGCCAGGCCCGCGGGCCCGAGCCCGCGGACCGCGACGGTGATGGCCGGGAACGCGCTGGCCCACAGCAGCACCGTTCCCGCGGCGGCCAAAGCGGCTGGCTTGGTATTCATGGTTCCAGTCTTGCCAGGTCATCGCTTAAGGTCCAGTTACAAAAACTCTTCTGACTGATAAGCTCTGCTTCATGCTTGATGTGCGCAGGCTCCGGGTCCTGCACGCCGTCAGCGCGTACGGGTCGGTGACCGCGGCCGCCGCCGCGCTCGGCTACTCGGCCCCCGCCGTATCCCAGCAGCTCGCCGCGCTGGAACGCGAGGTCGGGATGAGATTGACCGAACGGGCCGGGCGGGGGGTCGAGCTCACCCCGGCCGCGCACATCCTGGTGGGACACACCGACGCCCTGCTCGCCCGGCTGGACGCGGCCGAAGCCGACCTGGCCGCGCTGCGCGACCAGATCGCGGGCCGGGTCACGCTGGCCGCGTTTCCGTCGGCGGCCGCGAGCCTGGTGCCCGCCGCCTGGGCGGCGCTGGCGGATTCGGCGCCCCAGGTGCGGCTGGACCTGACCGAGATGGAGCCGGAGGAGTCGCTGCCCGCCGTGCTCCGCGGCGAGACCGACGTGGCCGTGGCGCACGAGTACGACCTGCTGCCCCGGCCCCTGGACCCGCTCTTCGAGCGCCGCGAGCTGCTCGACGATCCCGTGGTCCTGGCCATCCCCGCGGATTACCCCGCCGACGGCCCGGTTCCGCTGGCCACCCTGGCGGGCCAGCCGTTCCTCGCCCCGCGCCAGGCCACCAGCTGCGCCGAGATGATCCAGCGGGCCTGTGCCCGGGCCGGCTTCGTGCCCCGCGTGGTCGCCCGCGCCTCGGACTTCCAGGTCCTGCTCAGCCTGGTCGCGGCCGGCGCGGGCGTCACCCTGGTGCCCGGGCTGGCCGCCCGGTGGCTGCCGCCGCGGGTCCGGCTGGTCCCGCCCGCCGACCCGGTGATCCGCCGGGTCTTCACGGTCAGCCGCCGCGGCGGCGACCGCAAGCCCGCGGTCCGCGTCGTCCTAGACGCCCTGTCTGCTGCGGCTGAACCCGCCACGGCTGAACCCGTCGCGACTGGGCCCGCCGCGGCTACGCCTGAGCCAGGATCTCGCCGTGCGGGATGAGGAGCCAGGCGTCCTCGCTCTCCGCCCAGCGCAGCCAGGCCCGGGCCAGGCGTTCCAGGTCGTCCCGGGTCGCCAGGCCGTGCTCGACCGCCCGGTCGCCGAACGGCGATTTCGTCAGCCGGTCAGCCCATGACCTGCCCCACCAGGTCCTGTCCGCGTCACCGGTGTAGCACCACGCGCTGCCCGAGGCCTCGACCGAGGCGAAGCCGGCCTGCCGGGCCCAGGCCAGCAGGTGCCGGCCCGCGTCCGGCTCCCCGCCGATGGCCCGGGCCACGGCCCGGTACAGCGCCAGCCACTCGGTCATCTCCGGCTCCTCGGGGAACCAGAAGAACCCGCCGTAGTCCCCGTCCCGCGCCGCGACCAGGCCGCCCGGCCGGCAGACCCGGCGCATCTCCCGCAGCGCCGCCACCGGGTCGGTCAGATGCTGGAGCACCTGGTGCGCGTGCACCACGTCGAACGTCCCGTCCGCGAAGTCCAGGCGGTACACGTCCCCGGTGTCGAACGCAACGTTGCGCTGCCCGCGCCGCTCGGCCTCCTGCCGGGCCTGCGCCAGCACGTCCTCGGCCGCGTCGATGCCGGTCACGTATCCGCCGGGCACCAGGGCCGCCAGGTCCGCGGTGATCGTGCCCGGGCCGCAGCCGACGTCGAGCACGCGCGCGTCCGGCGCCAGCCGCGGCAGCAGGTACCCCGCCGAGTTCTCCGCGGTGCGCCAGCGGTGTGACCGCAGCACGCTGTCGTGATGGCCATGCAGGTAGGTGTCGGAGCT
>DAIOWL010000061.1:13695-14971 GCA_036758545.1 Streptosporangiaceae bacterium
GTGTACTGCCGCCCGGTCGGGGTGGTCCAGCGGAACGTCCCGTCGGGAAGCTGGTCGACCGTCCAGCGCGGGTCCTGCTTGAGCCGGTGATCACACCGACACTTCGGGCCGCCGTTGCACATGCAGGTCCTTCCGCCTGCTTCGTACGGGGTGTTGTGCTCGAAGTCGCATTGCGCGGCCGGCCTGCGGCACCAGGGCCCGGTGCAGGTCGCGTGCCGGACCTGGGTCAGATGCCGCAGCCTGCGCCCGGGATCATGACCCCGGGCCTCGAACCGGTGATCGCAGTCCTGCGTGGAGACCGGATCGAAGCTGACCAGCAGGTCAGGGCCGCTCCCGGGGACGCGCAGCCGCCATGTCCGTTGTCCGGTGGTGGGTGCGAACGCGAACCCGGGCCCGTCCCGGGTGCCGGGTCCAGCGCGTTTCCGGTGGCGCTTGGGTTCGGGCCGGGCGCAGCCGTGGCCGACGGCGTGTCCCTGCCCGTCGGTCACCGTCACGCACCACGTCGTCGTGGGGTTGCGGGCGGCCGCAGCGGCCAGGTCGCGGGCCAGCCAGGGGTCGACGGGCCCGATCCCGGCTATATCACCCGGCCGGTCAGCCAGCCCGGTCACGGTGGCCAGCGGCACGGTCAGGTTCAGCCGCGCGGCGACCCTGACGGCCGGTCCCGCGGGCGGGGCGGCCGCGCCGCCCTGGCCGGGCCGGGAGTCCACGCCGAGCAGCAGGTCCAGCAGGGCCCGGGCGCGGATCTCGTCCGTGCCGCCGTCCAGCCCGGCCTTCTTCAGCTCACACGCCCACCAGGCGATCCGCTGCTCGACCGCGAAGACCTCGTCCGGCGGCAGCTCCCGGCCCGCCAGCGCGGCATTCCCGGAATCCTCGGCCCACCGCTCTACCCGCGCGAACTTCGCCGCCACCTCACGCCGCTTCTTCGCCTTCTTCGGCGCAACCTCCATCACGGCATGGGCAATCGCCGCGCGCAGCGCACCCGGGGTCAGCCGCCCAGCCCGGTCCAGCACAAGCCGCTCAGCCGCCCGCGCCTCAGCCGGATCCAGCACCGCGGTCGCCCGAGCGATAATCGCCACCTTCGACTGCCGCAGGACCCCGTCGAAGAAAGCCGCCCTGGTGCCGGGCAGCTTGACCTCCAGATCATGCGCCAGGTCCAGCATCGCATCGGTCGCGGAGCGGGACTCGGCCAGCACCCCGGCCACCTCGGCCGTGATGGACTCGTCCCAGGACTCCGGCAGCTGCGCCGGGCCCTCGAGCGGGCTGCCCGGGCGCGGAC
>DAIOWL010000062.1:0-9091 GCA_036758545.1 Streptosporangiaceae bacterium
GCGGGGCAGGTACCAGCAGCGGTCGCCGAGCAGGGTCATGGCCGCGGGGAGCAGGACGCCGCGGACGATCGTGGCGTCCAGCAGGATGGCGGCTGCCAGGCCCACGCCGAGCATCTTCAGCTCGACCTGGCCCATGCCGATGAAGATCGAGAAGACGGCGACCATGATGAGCGCCGCGCTGGAGACGACCCCGGAGCTGCTGGCGATGCCGGCCGTGACGGCGCCGGCCGTGGTCTCGCCGCGCCGCCGCAATTCCCTGATCCTGCTCAAGATGAAGACGTGGTAGTCCATCGAGATGCCGAACAGGAACGTGAACAGGAAGAGCGGTACCCAGGGGGTGATCGCGCCGGAACTGGTGTAGCCGAGCAGCCCCTGCAGCCTGCCGTCCTGGAAGATCACGGTGATGAGCCCGTAGGCGGCGGCGACGGACAGGAAGTTGAACGCGATCGAGACCAGCGGCAGGAGTACCGACCTGAAGGAGAGCAGCAGCAGGCAGAAGGCCACCGCGGCGACGACGGCGAGCACCAGCGGCGTGCGCGCGCTCAACTGGCTAGCGTCGTCATGATTGGCGGCGGTGTCGCCCGCCACCGCGTAGGTGACCCCTGTTCCGCCGAACGTCTGCGGCAGAATGTGGTCCCGCAGCGCATCCAGTGCGGTATAGGAGTCGCTGTCCCCGCCGTTGCCCGCTAGCGGGACGCTGACGACTAGCGCCCGGCCGTCGGCGACGGAGGTAGCGGTGACCGGCTCCCGGATCGGGCCGCCCTTTGCGGCCAGCGACTCCAGCTTGCTGATCGCGCTGGTGACTGCGGGGCCGGTGAGGTGCTGGCCGGTGACGACCACCTCGGCCGGCGCGGGGCTCTGCGGGAAGGACGCCTGGATGGCCTTGATGGTGGACACCACGGGCAGGTCCGCCGGGGCGTCGATCGCCGGGTAGGCGAGGCGGATGCCAAGCGCGGGCGCGGCGATCGCCAGCATCACGACCGTAGCCGCGCCGCCCCACAGCAGCGGGCGCCGGACCACCCGGCGCACCAGGGCGGACCACACCTTGGACGGGGGCGCCGCCGCGCGTCGGCGGCCGAGGAACGGGACGCGGCCCTTGTCGACCCGGTCCCCGAGCCAGGACAGCAGCGCGGGCAGCACGGTCAGCGAACCGGTGACCGCGATGCCGACCACGACGATGGCCCCGATCGCCATCCCGGTGAACAGCGCGTACCCGGTCAGGAACAACCCGGCAAGCGCCGTCATGACGGTCAGTCCCGACACCACGATCGCCCGGCCGGATGTGCGCGCGGCGCTGGCGATCGCCTGGTGCGGCTCCGCCCCGCGCGCCCGTTCTTCGCGCTGGCGGCGCAGGAAGAACAGCGAGTAGTCGATGCCAACCGCCATGCCGACGAGCAGAACCACCGTGGAGGTCTCCGAGCCGACCGGGAGCCAGTGGCCGGGGATGGCCAGCAGCCAGGTCGCGGTCAGCGCGGAAGTGAGGGCGAGCAGCACCGGGATGCCCGCGGCGACCAGCGTGCCGAACACGCCGACGAGCAGGATCAAGGTGAGCGGCAGTGACGTCTCCGTCGCCTTGCCGAGGTCGCTGTTGATCTGGTTATTTACCGCCTGCCCGAGGCTAGCGTCGCCGCCTTCGGCCACCAGCAGGTCCGGGTGGCCAGCCTGCACCTTGGCCACCGCATCAAGCGCGGGCGTCACGGCGGTGTTCACGTCTGCGGTCGGTCCGGGGACCGTGAAGGTGACGAGCGCGCTGCGGCTATTCGCCGAAACCAGCGCCTGGTCGCCGGGGTTCAGCGGCGACCTGATCCCGGTCGCCGCGCCCGGCACCCTGGCCAGCGCGGCCGTCACCTGGCTTACGGCCTGGCGCATCGCGGGATCGGTCGCGAACGTTTGCCCTGGGGCGCGTTCTTGGACCAGCACGGCCTCGGTCGTCGGGGCCCTCACGCCGAGATGCTGCAGGGTCTGCTCGGCCTGCCCCGCCTGGCCGAGGTCGTTCTGCTGCAGGCTTGGGGAACCGAGCAACTGCCCGATGAGGTAGGCCACGGCGACCAGCGCGAGCCAGCCGAAGACCGCGGTCTTGCGGTGCCGGGCGCTCCACCCGGCGATCGATTCCACGGCCGGCGGGCGCACCCGGCGCGACGGCGGACTGATGTTGGCTGGCGGCGCCTCGTACCAGGCGGCTCGGCTCATTGCGGATCTCATTTCTCGCGACGTAAACCCTTTGTTCCGGATACCGTGTCGAGTTTCCGCTGGCAGCGGGCGCCTGAGGTAGTGCCGTGAGCACAGGGCTGGCGTGGGCCGCCCACCAGGAAAATGTGCAGAATGCACGCCAAGTTGGCCCGTCTTGCAGGGTCCGCGCGCGCAGCCAGCTAGTAGCCTGGCGGCGTGGTGAGGCAGGCGACAGCGCTGGTCACCGTGGTCATGTGCCTGGTGGCGATTTCCGAAGCGGGTTACGGCGCCGCCAACGGCGGGCTCGGCGAGGTGCCGGTGGTCGCTGCGCTGGTTGTCCTGCCGTTGCTGTATGTCGTTCCGGCGACCAGGCCGGTGTGGCTGCGGCACCGGTACCTGCTGCTTGGCGTGCAGGCCGCGCTGACCTACGTGCCGTTCGCCTGGTTCGGCGCGAACTGGACACCGTCGGGGTGGCTGGCGGGGCTGGTCTTGCTAACGGTTGCGTCACCGGCGTCGTGGTTCGTGGCAGCGGTCCTGGCCGCGCTTGAGACGGCCGCGTGGGCAGGCGTGGGCGGGCTGGCCAACCAGTCCGCGACAGCGGCAGTGTGGGCCACGTTCGCCTTCGTCTTTGACGCGCTGATCCTGTTCGGGCTGGCCCGTCTGGCTGACCTCGTCCGGGCGGTGCACACGGCCAGGGACGAGCTCGCCGAGGCGGCGGTTACCGCCGAGCGGGTCAGGGCGGCCGACAGCCTGCGGGACGCGATCGGCGGCCGGCTGGCTGAGGCGGCCGGCCGGTCGGCGGCGGCACTGCAGGCGATCGCGGGCAACCCGTCGCTGGCCCGCGAGCAGATCACGGAGACGGCGGTGACCGCCCGCCAGGCACTCGCGGAGGTGCGGGAGGTGGCCACTCGGCACCGGAACGCGCCATGGCCGGAGGCGGCCCGTGGCACGCCGGGGGAACCGGTGGCTCCCCGGCTCGCGCAGGCCGTCCTCGTGGTGGTGCTATGCGGTCTTGCGCTCCTGTACCTGCTCTTCGTCGCGGAGAACGTCCACGGCGTGCCGGGCGGCTACAGCATCCCGGTCGTCGCCTTGACCATCGCGGTCGCGGTCGCGCTCGTCATCCTGCAGCTGCGTCACTCGTGGCCGTCACGTGGCGTCGCCCGGCCGCGCGGCTGGCCCCTCACCCTCTTCCTGCAGGCCATCCTCACCTACGTGATGTTCCCGTTGACCGGCTGGCACTCGCTGATCATGCTCGGGTTCCTCGCCGGGTCGGCGCTGCTGCTCATTCCCGCCGCGCCAGGCTGGGTCGCCTTCGCGGCGGTGATCGCCAGCGAGCCAGTGCTGTGGGCGGTGAAACCCATAGCCGGGCTGTCGACCGTGGAGTGGCTGGGCGCCATAATGTTTCTGACCTTGGACAGCGCGGCGCTCGGCCTGCTGGTCTACGGGCTGACCAGGCTGGCGCAGCTGGCCGTGCAGCTGGAGGACCTGCGCGGCGAACTCGCCCGCAAGGCGGTGGCTGGCGAGCGGCTGCGCGTGGCGCGGGACACCCATGATCTCCTCGGCCTCGGCCTGACCGCGATCGCGATGAAGGCTGACCTGATCGGCAAGCTCATCGGCCGCGACGACGCCAGGGCAGGCGAGGAGATCGCCGAGCTCGCGCGGATCTGCGCCACCGCCCGGGCCGACGTGCGCCTGGTGGCCGGCGAGGCTCGGGACCTGCCGCTTGACGCAGAGCTCGCGGCCGCCCGCGACGTCCTGGCGTCGGCGGGCATCGATGTCCGTATGTGCGTGAGCGCGGACCCGTCGCCCGAGACGGCCGCCGTCCTGGTTCCCGTGGTCCGGGAAGCGGTCACGAATATCCTCAAGCACAGCGGCGCAAGCTACTGCGTGCTTGAGATGGCCGCTGATGCCAGGCTTCTGCACCTGTCGATCAGCAACGACGGCAGCGACGACACCGGCAGCGGGCCGCTGGCCGAGGTCGGCCGCACCGGCAACGGCCTGCGTAACCTCGCGGCCCGCCTCGAAGCCGCGGGCGGGCACCAGACGGCCACATGGGAAGACGGCACATTCAGCCTGGCTGTCGAGCTGCCGCTCGTGGAGAGCCAGCCGGTCGTTTAGAGCCAGCCGGCATCGGTGGCGATCCGAACCGCGTCCATCCGGTTACGGCCGCCGAGCTTGGTCACCGCGGATGCCATGTAGTTCCGTACGGTCCCGTAGGACAGGAACAGCTCCGCCGCGATCGCAGGCAGGTCCGCGCCCGCCGCGAACCGCCGCATGACATCGGTCTCCCGCTCCGATAGCGGGCTTTCCTTCATCTCCAGCGTCGCCAGGGCCAGCTTCGGGTCGATGACCCGCTCGCCCGCCGCGACCTTCCGCAGCACGTTGATCAGCTGGTCCGACGGGGCGTCCTTGACCATGAACCCAGCCACGTGCGCGTCAAGGGCCGCGCGCAGCTGCCCGGGGCGGCCAAGCACGGTCAGGATCACCACCCGGCACGCGGGCAGCCGCTCATGCAGCTGCGACGCGGCGGTGACCCCGTCAAGCCCGGGCAGGTCGATGTCGAGCACCGCGAGGTCGGGACGCTCCGCCAGCGCCGCGGGCACGATGTCGGTGCCGGCCGCCACCTGGGCGACCACCTTGATGTCATCCTCCAGGTTCAGCACGGAGACCAGCGTGTCCCGCAGAATCCGCATGTCCTCCGCGACAAGGACCCGGATCATCACCCCTCCAACCGTGCGAACTACCGTATTGTCGCCCGGTAGACGCGATAGGCCCACACGATGTTCGCCGCCGCGCCCGCGAGCGTCACCAGCGCCCAGCCCCAGTAGCTGTTGGCCAGCAGGATGCCGGTCAAGGCGAGCAGCCAGGCGGTGACCAGAACACGGATGAGTATCACGCCACGCGGATGCCTGCGGTCGAAGCCCGTTGCCATGTTCATGATGGTCTCCCTTGTTACAGGGTAGGCAAGCCGGCCTGGCCTGCTCGGCTCTGGGCCGCATAGCCATCCGCAGAAAATCGTGGAGTCGGTCTTCCCGGCCGCGCGGCCCGATCGTCAACCCTCCGACGCCAGCCGACAAAAGCCGTGAGCGGTTCGTCCAGGAGTCATGCCGCCTCTCCCAGACAGAAACCGCGAAACCTCCAAGTTAGCCGACGCCGGCCAGCCACCCGCCGCGCCTGCGCATGACCGAAGCAGAGGTCAAGTCCGTAGTGGTCGACGCGGAAGTTCATGCTCACCAGGAAGCCGGACAGGACGGGTGCATGGGCACCCCCGGTACGAGGTTAGTTAACGGGGACGCAATCTTGCTCGCGGCAGAGTTCGCCCTTGGTCACGTGGCCTAACGATGCCAGCGGACCCTCCGGCCGGGCATCTACTCCCAAACTCAGCTCGGCCGCGACGGCCGGACCTGGCTAGTTCGGACCGAACGGGGCGGGTACTTCGAGTTCCGCCGGCGGTTCGCCCCGCGCTGGACGGGCGCGGCGAGGTACCGGTGCGCCCCGGGGAGGTGATCGAGCCGGTCCGGATCATCGGGGTCCTGCACGCCGGGCACTACCAGCGAGACCGGTACGGTGGACACGCCTTTGGCCCGGGCGCTGATCACTGGGGAGGAACCTGATGACCGACTGGATGCCGGCGATGCGAGTGCCCGACCCAGCGGTGCGCGTCCTCGACGAGCGCTTCCGGCCCTATGTGCTGCCCCTGGCCAAGCTGGAGCGGCTGGCCACCGGGTGCCGCTGGGCCGAGGGCCCAGTCTGGTTCGGCGACCACCGGACGCTGGTCTGGAGCGACATCCCCAACGACCGGATGCTGCGCTGGGACGCGGCCAACGAGACGCTGTCGGTGTTCCGCCAGCCGTCCAACTACGCCAACGGCAACACCCGGGACCAGCAAGGACGGCTGGTCACCTGCGAACACGGCGGCCGTCAGGTTACCCGCACCGAGCACGACGGCACGATAACCGTGCTGGCCGACAGCTACCAGGGCAAGCGGCTGAACGCGCCCAACGACGTGGTCGTGGCGGCTGACGGGGCGGTCTGGTTCAGCGACCCGGTCTTCGGCATCCTCGGCGACTACGAGGGCTACCGGGCCGAGCCGGAGCTGCCGACCTACTTGTACCGGCTCGGCCCGGACGGCCGCCTCGACGCCGCGGCCGAACTGCGCTCACCCAACGGCCTGGCCTTCTCCCCGGACGAATCGGTGCTGTACGTGGTCGAGTCGCGGGCCGTCCCGCACCGCCGGATCGTCGCCTACGACGTGCGGGACGGCTCGCTGGGCGAGCAGCGCCCGTTCATCGACTGCGGCGACGGCACCCCGGACGGGCTGCGGATCGACGAGGACGGCAACCTGTGGTGCGGTTGGGGCGGCGGCGAGGGATTGGACGGGGTCCGCGTCTTCGCCCCCGACGCCACCCCTATCGGCCACATCGACCTGCCCGAGCGGTGCGCCAACCTCGCCTTCGGCGGCCGCGCCCGCAACCGCCTGTTCCTGGCCGCCCACACCTCTCTATACGCTCTCTACGTCAACGTCCGCGGCGTCCGCTAGCGATCCGTTCGGCCCGAGGATGCCTGAAGCCCCCGCAGACGCACTCACTCCGGCCCGCGACCTGGAGCTTTCCGCGCGGCCGGGCATCTGGATCAGCCGGGGCGCGGGTCCCTAACGGGCGCAGTCCGCCACAGACCCAAACGACGAATGCGGGTCCGCCCGGGTCACCACCTGCAGCAAGCGGCGGGGCGCGCACCGGCGGATGACCGGACAGACGACCGCGCTGCTGCACTGGTTCCGCCGCCTGCGTATCCGCCAGGAGATGCGCGACGACATCCACCAGGCCTTCATGCCCCTCGCCGCCCCATCATCTGCCGGTGACACCCACCCGCTGATCATTTTGTTAGGACTGCTTAGCGGTGGCCGCCGGATGTCCTCGGGCTTCGAGATGCCGGCCTCGACGGCTACGGCTCGTTTTCCGTCAGGCTGTCTGAGGGAAGATGGAGACGATAGGCGCCGGGAAGCGGGTCCGCTTCGGGAAACGGCTCGGCAAGTTCCTCCCGGGTGAAGATGCGGCCTTCCCCGGAGTCCGACCGGATGCGCCTCAGGGCCTCGCGATCCCCGGCCTCACGCCGCAGGCGTCGGTTCTCAGCCGAGCGCGTCCAGTTCGGCCCGCGGGACCAGAACCATGTCTTCGGCGTGTGCGGTCGCGCGAACTCCTCACCACCAGGAGGGATGTCCGTCACCAATTCTACTCATCATGAGCCGCCCGGCCGGTCGGCATGCGTCCTGGTCCGGCGCGGAGGGTGAGCCCATGCGCTGCGGGGCACATGCCCAATGCGCGCGCCCTGGAAGCCGTGATCAGCGGCGCGCTATGGTGTTACGCCGAAGGATTCCCCGTCCACTTCGGCGGGCGGGTGCGGGCCACATCTCCGGGCGTGGCCCCGCTGATGTTCGTCACCGCCAGCTCCGGTTCTGGCGCATCTTGGCCCTCGCCGCTATGCCCGCCCGGTGCTCGGCCCGCACCGGGGGGGTGCCGACCGGCCTCGAGCCGTGACGTACCTGTCTCCCGGTGCCCGCACAGCCCTGGCACCTCCGGTTCGCCCAGGGGTACAGCGGCGATACGTGCCGTCCTGTCCCACCGCAGCCCCGGTGGCTGGTACGAGGGTGGAGGCGGCAGCTGACCGCGTAGGGAACGGCGAGCCCGACGGCACCGAGCACGAAGCCCAGGGGGCCGGATACAGCTGTGGCCACGAACAGGATGATGGCGGCGGCGATTAACCAGCGGCTCTTTCGCATGGCCGGAGGGTACGCTCTGGCGGCGGGAAGTGCCATAGGCCGGTGACCGGCATATCAGTCCCGCTGCCCTCGCTGACGATGGTACTCGGTTCCCAGTCCACCTCACCCTTGCCCGTCGGGACGCTGGCGATCCCGCAGGCACCATACCGTCTGAGTAGGTGATCGTGCAGTGGACGGTGTAGTCCCGGTGACGACCTGTTTCGCCGTGGACTTCTTGCAGGTCACCTTTGTCATGACGGCGTTGTCCTTGGCCGCGGTGCCCTTAAGCCCCTCGGCATCAGTGGCGATGCAGGCCTTCGACGTGCACGGCGCGGATGATGCGACTGCGGCAGCGCTCGGGGCAGAAGACGGGGCACTGGGCGGTGCGCCTGATCAGGGAGGCGCGCTGAGCGTGACTAAGACAAGTGTCAATTCAGTGTCACGGATTCCGGCTAAACCGCTTCCAGGCCTCTGACCTGGGGAAACTTGGTGTCCGAGGGGAGACTTGAACACGGAAACCGGTGAAATCTCCCCGGATCGGGGAAATCATGCAATAAAGGTAGCAGGAGCCGGGCCCACGCGGCCGCCTATCCGGCGGCGTGTTCGATATGCTGTCGGCGCAGGCCTTGCGGTTCCGGCTTCCGGCCAAGTTGTGGGACAGAGTGGGCGAATCTGACGCGGAACTGGCATGACGGGCCCGTGCCGCCGGGGATGCTTGCCCTGGCCTGCCGCCTGGCGTCCGGCAGGCCGGTCCGGTCAGTGTTGGGCCCGAGGCCATCCGGAGATGGCGCCGGTGGTGGTGTGACGCTGAGTGACGGACGCCGCCCGAGATAAAGCGCGCGGAGCCGCCGCTATGCGCGGCCATCGGCTTCTTGGCGCTCATCGACTGAGGCGCGCAGATCGGGTTGATCGGCGCGCCTCGATCTGCTGCGGGTGCCTCGGAGTCGATCGGTCATGCCGATGACGGCGAGTTCGTGAGCTGGCGAGAACGAACGTGTCCATTCACGGGGTGTCGGGAATTGGCGTCAGCTGATGGCGGGGAGTGGCGGTAGCCAGGGACTCCGGTGAGGGCGCTGCTGATGGCGTCGAGTGCGGTGATGCCGTGGGCGGTGGCTGAGTCCAGGTAGCTGCGCAGGCGGCACCAGCGGGCAAGGGTGGCGAGGG
>DAIOWL010000062.1:9101-14923 GCA_036758545.1 Streptosporangiaceae bacterium
GCCGACGCGGCTAAAATGGGCATGACTTACCAGCATTAGCGTTTCGGTATGTGGTGTCGGCGAGTGGATGACCTAGGACATTACTTCGCTTCCGTATGGGAAGGAGACGAGCAGTGCAAGGAGGAACATTCGGCGTCCTACTTGATTCGGGTGAAAGCTGACAACACCACAATCTGGCCGCCCCAGTTTATGCTACGTGTCCGCACAAATTGATTGTGTCTTCATGGCGTGCGAGACCAGTCGTGATCCGTTTGACGAGGGCGGCCCTAGCGCTGAGTTGACAGGGGGAATGTTCCGCGCGCCGTGGATTTTCGGTGGCGGTCCGGTCCTTGGCTGCTGTACGGGCTTGGCTGTGGCCTCCTGTCTTGAAAGGCCGGCCCCGCCACTCAGGTGCGGCGGCTTCCGACCGCCTAGTCGTCATCGCTGGGTGGGCTGGAAGTAGCGCTGAAGTTCCCATTTGGCCACCGCGGTGCCGAGGTTCTCTCCGGCGACCACGGAGTTGCGGTAGTGGAAACCGATCCAGACACGAGCGCTGACGAGCTGCGCGTACAGATCATGCACGGTCGCGAACGTCTGCGAGGTGGTCAGCGTGGTGGCGCCGCCCTGCGCGCCCGGGATGGTTGCGTTGATGCTGCTCGTGTTGAGCGCGTTCGCCAGGACCTGGGCAACCGCGCTGGTCACGCAACCGTGTTGCGAGGGGTACTCCGGATGGTTGGGCGTCGTGAGGAGCGGCGTCCAGGCCGGATCGGCGGTCGTCGCCGGATTGCCGTCGATACCGGCGTTGCGGATCGCGGTGATCGGGCGCCAGAACTGGTAGGTGTACTTGGAGTCGAAGCACGCCATCCCGGCGTCGGTCGGCACCATGTTCCCCGCCGCCAGCAGGCGCACCGTGTCGAGAAGGTCCATGTTGTGCTGGGTGGCGGCGTTCTGCAGAGTCTGGTTCAGCTGATTGATCGCATTGGCGTTCCAGAAGTACGCGATCGCCGTCTGCGCAGGGGTGCGCACGGCGCTTGTCGCGGAACCGTACGCCTTGGTTTCGTTGAAGTCTCTCGTGTAGAGCGCGCTCGTCAGCGCAGGCGGGGCGGGCGCCCAGAACTGCGAGGTGCTGCGGAGCATGAACGGCCGCATCACCGCCATCCATGGCGTCTGCGCGATCTGCAGGGAGGGCGGCGGCGCCCAGACCCACAGGCCGGGCTGGAGCGGGCCAGCGCCGAACGGCGTTGCGACGGGCGCGTTGCGTCCGTCGTTCGCGCGGAGCGCCTCGAGGTCCGCCGCGGCCGCCTGGCCGACCGCGATTCCCCTGGCCGTGGTTCGGTCGTCGGGAAGCGCGGCGATCGATGCTGCGTACTTGGCGGCCAGGGTGCCGCCCGGATCGCCGAGGTAGAACACGAGCGTGTTGTAGGCGGCTGCGATCACCGCCGCTTGGAGCGAGGCGTGCCCGGCCGCGGCGGAGAAGTGATGGTAGGGCACGTAGCGGTGACCGATCTTGGTCGCCGCGTCATAGACCGCAGCCTGGACATAGGACATGTAGAGCAGGCCCTCGGTCTGATACAGCGGCCGCGCCGCGGTGCCCTGCGGGTCGATCACGCTGGCGGCGCGCACGGCGGCGACGGCGTTCGCATTCCAAGTGAGCGCCACCGCCGGCGGCGCTGCCGGCGGTTTCTCCGCCTTCGCCGACGACGGCGGCACCGCGAATAGCGACGCTGCCAGCGCAGCGGCAGCCACGATTTGTATTCTCATTTCCGATCCTCCCCGGTTGCCTGTGAATGGAGATTGCGCAGGAGTCGGAGGCTGGCAGGACGGGCGGCTGTCGCGCGATCCTGACGCAAGTTTCCCGCCTGGGACAAGCCCCGCGACCTGTCAGTCACCTCTGTTGCCGTGAACGCGTCGACGGCGAGCCCAGTCGTACTTGCTCCGTCCGCTGCGTCACTAGACCGCATTGTCATTGGACTGGCCCTTCTCGTTCCTTCTTTCGTGAAATCGGAACCCACTGGATCCGGTCGTGCCCACTCGGTCCACTCGCCTTAACGATCGGGAACGCTTACCGGAATCCAGCCATAAGCGCACTTGAAGTTGAAGTCGCGGGGCCCGAAAACGAAGTCAGGCCCGATGGGAAGAAACACCTTAAGCCTCCTGCTCTTTGCGGCGATGATGCCCGCCATCGATGGCCTGCTTAAATTGCTGCTGGGTTATACATCCGGAATCAGGCCTTTCAAGTGCTGGGTGCTGTATCGCCGAGGGAAGGTCACGTGCCCTTTTCTCCGGCGGCGAGGATGGTGTGCAGCTTCGCGGCAGCCACACGCAGCAGCGGGCCCACTGCGGCCGGCGCCAGCCCGAGCCGTACGGCAATGGCCTGGTCGTCGTGGCCTTCGTCCTGCAGGCGCAGCGCGGCCGCATATGCTTCGGGAAGCCGATCGATGGCGGTGCTGCGTTCCACACTGGGAAACTATGACGGCCGGAGCGATCTGGCCTGAGTAGCCGGGTACTCATCTTTGCGGGCGACCTCACCAGGGCTACTCAGATGACGCCGCGCGGGCGTATCCCAGCGGGTACCCAACCACGGCACAGGCGATCGTGCGCCCCTGGGCCGGCCTCGGCAATGATCCCTGCCGGCGTGGCTGGCTCATCGCCGGTCGGCAGGCCGGGTAAGCGATGAGCCACACGACCATGCTTTAGGCGGATGCGAACTGGGCTGACATGGGCACGCGATTGGTACGACAGAGATGGAGGGAGCTTGGAATGGAAGCGTAGCGAAATCAATCCCTTGCATGCGCTATCCGGCCGGCTTACGGTCGGGTGGACGGATCGTTTCCGTCTTTTGTGCCGAACGGGGTTTCACAAATGCCTCAACCTGGCGGCTTTTGCGCGGCGGGGAGCGCGGAGTGGCCGCTGATCGGGCGTGGCGAGGAGCTGGCGGCCGTTGAACAGTCGCTAGCATCGCGCGGTGCGCAAGCGGTGGTCCTGGCTGGTGCCCCGGGTGTCGGGAAGACCCGGCTGGCCCGGGAAGTGCTCGGCCTGTGCCAGGCGCGAGAGTACGTGGTGCGCTGGGCGGCGGCGACTCAGGCCGCTTCCTCGATTCCCTTCGGCGCTGTCGCGCCTCTGATGCCACGCCTTGGCGATACTGTCCCCGACCGGGCGGAACTGCTGCGACGCGCAGCCGACGGCCTGGTCGCCGAGGCGGGTGGCCGTCGTCTGCTGGTCGCGATCGACGACGCGCACCTTCTGGATGACTCATCCGCCGCGCTGGTGCATCAGCTCGCCACCGCCACGCCCGTTACCATCCTGGTGACCACGCGGAGCGAGACGCCTGCACCGGACCCGATTGTCGCCCTGTGGAAGGACATCGGTGCCGAGCGATTCGAGATTCAGGCGCTCTCGCGCGGCGAAGCCGCCGCACTAGCTGATGCCGCGCTCGGCGGGCAAGTGGATGGAAGCACTGCGCAGGCCTTGTGGCGGCTTGCCCAGGGTAATCCGCTGTACCTGCGGGAGCTGATTCTGGGCGGGCTGGACAGCGGCAACCTGGCATGCGTGGCTGGTGTGTGGCGCTGGCACGGGGCTATCGTCACCAGTCCGCGGCTCACCGAGCTGATCGAAACTCGCCTCGGCCGCCTGGACACCGTGATGCTCGAGTTGCTGGAAGTCCTCGCCCTGGCCGAGCCAGTCGACGTGCAGTTGCTCGAATCGGTGGCCGACCCGCTGGTCCTAGCCGCTGCCGACCGCAAAGGCCTGCTGCTGATCGATGAAGCAGCCCAGCAGATCCGGGTGCGGCTGGCTCATCCGCTGTATGCCGAGGTGATCGGAGCGCGCGTATCGCCGTTGCGGGCACGGGCCGTGTTCCGGGAGCTGACCGCGGCGGTGGAGGCGGCCGGCGGCCGCGGGCTGGATGACCGGCTTCGGGTCGCGACCTGGCGGCTTGAGGCAGGGGTCAGTGGCTCGGCACCGGGACAGCTGATGAACGCGGCCCAGCTGGCCCTGGACATATCCGATTTCGGTCTGGCGGAGCGCCTGGCCAGGGCGGCCGCCGTGGCGGGTGGTGAGGTAGAAGCCGAGCGCCTGGTCGGACTGGCGCTCATCGGTCAAGGCCGCGCGGATGACGCCGAGCTGGTCCTGGGCTCCCTGGCACCTGCCGCCGGAACCAGCCAGGAACGTGTCCAGGTCGCCGTCACCCGGGCCTTCAACCTGTACTGGGCGCTGGATCTTCCCGCCCAGGCCAAGGCCGTGCTCCGCCACGCCGAAACGGCGCTCACCGACCCGGGCGCCCGCGCGGAAGTGGCTGCTGTCCTGGCCGGCCTGCTGCTCTCTGGAGGCAGCATCAGCCAGGCCCTGCAGGCCCTGGCACCCGTCCTCGGCAGTCTAGATGCGGATCCCCGCTCAACAGTTCACGCGCTGGTTGTCGCGATCCCGGCGCTATTTCACGCCGGCCGCTGCGAACAGGCAATCACGGCAGCCCGCCGGGCGTTCGAATGCGAACAGCGACTTGGCGAGGAGGTCGTGCCGTGGGGACACCTGCAGATCGCCGTCAACCTCGGCAACGCCTACCTGGCCGCCGGGCGGGTCAACGACACGGACACACTCGCGACAGAAAATTACGACCAGGCGATCGAGCACACTGGGCCATTCCCTGTAGAGAAGGCGCTCTGGGCCTGCAGCCTGGGACAAATCGCCCGGGCCCGGGGTCAGGTCCGCACCGCGCTCCGCTGGCAGCGGGAGGCGGCAACAGCCGCGACCGCGAAGATCCCGCTCCCGTTCATGCCGCAGATACTGGGTGAGCTCGCCCATGCCGCCGCCTTGGCTGGTGACCTCGCCGCCGCCCATGCTGCCCTTGCCGAAGCGGCGCAATACACCGCGGCCGGCACCCGGCTCTTCCACCTGTGGGCCGCGCTGGCCAGGCCGTGGGAAGCTGCCGCGCGCGGGGAACGATCCACCGCCATCAGGCTAGCCATGGAACTGGCTGAACAAGCCCAATCCCGCGGCCAGGTCACCTTCCAGCTCCAGGCCCTCCACGACGTGGCCAGGCTCGGCGGAGCCAGCCGGGTAACCTCCGGCCTTCGCCGGGCAGCCGCCGGCGCTGAAGGCCAGCTCGCACCGCTGTACGTATCCCACTCCGCTGCGCTCGAAGCCCAAGACGGCCTAGCGCTCGACCAGATCGCCAGCGGCTTCGCCGCCCTCGGCTTCAACCTGCTCGCCGCAGAAGCCGCTGCCGAGGCTGCCAGGGCACTTCAGGCCGAGGGCCGCCGGACCGCGGCTGAGGCCGCCGCCACCAGGGCGACCACACTGACCGCACAATGCGAAGGCGCGCGCACGCCCGCCCTGGACCTGCTTCAGCCGCGCGACCTGACCCCCCGTGAGCTCGAAATCGCCACCATGGCCGCACGCGGGCTGTCCAGCAAGGCGATCGCGGAGCGGCTGGTCGTTTCCGTCCGCACCGTCGACAACACGCTGCACCAGGTATATGGCAAGCTCGCCGTGAGCAGCAGGGCAGACCTCCGGCCCCTGCTGGCAGGACCAGAATCCCTTACCGATCACGCCCAGACGCCACCCCGGTAGCGCCTGAACCGAAGCCAGCCACGCGAACCCGACCGCAATGCCGCGCGGCGAGGGAGGTTCACCATCCCCGCCGGCGCTCAAGTCCCGGGGCGCGGGTTCTCGCGATTGACGTCTGATCTTTTGTTGGATTGCCAACAGCGCAGAACTGGATGATCGGCGTTCGCCCACGCGAGCAGTCGCCACGGTTGCCAGGCGCCCAAAATCGGCGATCAGGTTGCTGGCGCTTCAGAGCGGTCAACACGCTCAGTAATGCCCTCTTGGCTGACCCCGCTGCG
>DAIOWL010000063.1:0-14909 GCA_036758545.1 Streptosporangiaceae bacterium
GAGCCTGGCACGGCGGCCTTCTGGCTGGGCCGCAGGGACCTGGGGTGAAGTCAGCCGCACCACCGCAGCCGCCCACTACTCCGGGCCCCTTGCCCCGGCCGACGACACCCCGCCGCCGGAGATGGCCGACTCGTCCGACTTCCCCCTCGATGTTCCCGCAGCGTTCGTCGCCGGCGCACTGATCGGCGTGGCCACCGACCGGCTGCAGCGCGGATGCCCGCGAACGCCGCTCGAGATGACCATCCTGACCAAGCCGCTGCCGATCGCCCTGCACCCCGGCACCGGCACGCGGCCCACCTCGCAGGGATCCGGGTAACGAGCGGGAAATCGGCCGGATACCGCTGACCAGCGGTTAACGGATAGCCCGGCCCGTGATCAGCGACGAGAGACAGCGCGCTGAAGCGGGCGCTGCAGCACCCCTTGCCCCTGCTGCGCCAGACCGGCCACGGGCTATTCCTCGTTGAGGATCTCCAGGAGCCGCTCCCGGAACTCGATGCCGCCGGGGGTGAGGACCAGCTGCTCAGCCCGGACGACCGGAGGGGCGGGGCGACGTCCGGTCAGCCGCTGACTCTCGAGCTTGCCGGTCAATACCAGGACTACCTCGCAGAATCATCACACGAACAGCACATCCCGACCGCAGGCATCCAGGCCAGCACGGAGACACTGCTGCGCGCCAACCCCAGCCGCTCTACCCGCCAGGAGCTCATCCAGCAGACCAGCGCCAGGGCCACCGGGCCGCTGCCGCGCGCAGATCGGCACGTTACTGCGCAACTTCGCTGGCTACCCGCTGATCCTCATGTCGGACACCTGTGGCCTGACCGGTTCACCGGGACCCTGCTCGCCGACCACGTCCACCAGTCCAGCGATACGCCGGTGACGCTGCCAGCATCCGCGGCTCGAGGACTGTACCCGCCTCGGGTTGGGCGCGGCGGTATTGCCTAAGACCGAGCTGCGCGAAGCTGGCTCGGCCTACCGGCCCCTGATCTCCGGGGGTGTGGCCGTCCACATCGCTTACGAAGTGATCTGGAGCCCGTCCTCGCCGCCCGCATCTGACATCGAATCGGTCATCAGCTCCCTCAGTGCGACGGTTGCCTGAACGACCTCGCACCATAACGGCAGGTTATTGGCGCATCACGGGGGATCTGGGACCACCGCGCGTCTGACGGCCCTATCGTGGGCGGCATACGATGATCTGGATCAGGGGCGTTATGAGGGTTCATGCCTGACATCGAGCTGTTGCTGCGCGAGTACGACCGCGCCCGTGCCTATACCGACGACCTCTGGCGCGATCTGAGTGCGGAGGAGGTGGTGTGGCGGCCGCACGAGAACTTCTCGGCAATTGGCTGGCACCTCGGCCATCAGGCGCACGTCGCCCACTTCATGACCCGCAACCTGACCGCCGCTGAGCCGAGCCCCGATCCGGCCCTCGATGCGGTGATGGACTCGGCTACCCCCGAACCGGGCCGGGGCGGGCTTCCCGACCTGGGCAGGCTGGCCGCGTTCCGGCAGAACGCGGCCTGCAGCGTGCACCGGCGCATCGGCGATATCCGCGACGGCAACGTCGGTGCGCCCGCGCAGCTATCAGTCGTGGCGAAGGTGGTCATGGCCGCGGTGATCAATCACGAGTACCAGCACAGCAAGTGGATCGGCGAAGTGCGATCCCGCGATCTCGGCCACGCCCTTCCCGACCAGCCGGACTCCGACCTGCTCACCGAGCTCGACGGCTACCTGGTCTGCGACCTCGGCATCTGACCCCGTCAGCACGCCGAACACCATCCACACCACACCTTGACTGCCGCGTGAGCCTGGAGGAGCCGAAGCTGACCGATACGCAAGTGGCCATCGTCGGCGGCGGACTTTCCGGCCTCAACGCGGCGCGCCTAATGCAGGAAGCAGGCGCGGACTTCCAGCTCTTCGAAGCCAGAGACCGTCTCGGGGGCCGCATCCTGACCGTGGACGGTACCGGCGCACCGAGCGACGACGGGTTCGATCTCGGCCCGTCCTGGATCTGGCCCCGCATGCAGCCGGCCCTCGCCGCGCTCGTCAGCGAACTGGATCTCCCGATCTTCGGCCAGGCCAGCGCCGGCGACGTCGTGTTCGAGCGCATGTCGCGCGAACCGCCTCAGCGCTACGCGGGGCCGGCGCAAGAGCCGCAGTCGATGCGCCTGGCCGGGGGAACCGCGGCGCTCGTAAGCGCCATGGCGCAGGTATTGCCGGCCGGCCGGGTGCACCCCGGCTCGGCTGTTACAGGCCTCTCACTCCGGGAGGACAGGGTGCGCCTGGCGCTGCGGGACGCCAGCGGCAGCGTGCAGACCATCGACGCAGAGCACGTCGTCGCTGCCTTGCCGCCCAGGCTTCTGCAGGCCAGCGTCGACTTCACCCCCGGGCTGCCGCCGGACACATCGGCGCTCTGGCGGGAGACACCGACCTGGATGTCCTCGCACGCGAAATTCTTCGCTCTCTACGACCGGTCTTTCTGGCTTGAGGCCGGATACTCCGGGACGGCCCAGAGCATGGTCGGCCCGATGGCCGAGATCCACGACGCCACCACCCGGTCCGGCCACGCGGCGCTGTTCGGCTTCCTCGGCGTCGGCGCAGCAGAACGGCTCAGGCTCGGGGAGCAGAAGCTCACCGAAGCGTGCCTCGCGCAGTTCGGGCGTATCTTCGGCCAGGACGCCCAGGCACCCACCGCGACGCTCTATAAGGACTGGGCCACAGACCCGCTGACCGCGACGCCCGACGATCCGACCTCGACCGGCCACCCGGCTTCAGCGCCTGCCTGGGTGCACGGCCCGTGGGGCGCCAGGCTCGTCCTGGCCGGCAGCGAGACCAGCCCGAACGAAGCGGGCTGGCGATGCTCGCGCTTGACAGCTCCGACGCGGCCCAGTTCACGCGAGAAGGCATCACCGGGTTCCAGCCATTTTCCTTCGAACGGACCGGGCGCGAGCCCGACGGGACCCAGACACGCGTGGCCTTCTCCCTGGCCTTCGCGCGCGACGACCGGCTCCCCGGCGCCGCCTTCTTCGTATGCCAGCAGCACCATCCCGAAGCGTTCTGGAATCCGCTGCTCCAGCACCACCCGAACCGCGCGAACGTGACCGCAGCCGTGACCCTAGATGCGGAAAACCCGGAAGACCATGCCGGCTTCCTTCGCGCATTCACCGGCGCGCCGCCGTCTGAAGACGGACGTCACTACTCGCTCGGCAACGGCGGGAATCTCGCGATCCGGGCACGGCCGGGCACTCCCGGCTTCACCGGATTCAGCATCGGCGTAGCCGATCTCGACCTCGTGGCGCAACGACTGACGGCCGGGCACGTCCCGTTCCAGGAACACCCGGGCCGCCTCAGCATAGACGCGGACCACTGCTTCGGTACGCGAATCGACTTCACAACCGTGGACCAGCATTCAAGGCCCTGACCTGACGGCATCCACGCGCCCGTATAGATGCCGCCTTCGAAGGCAAGTGCTCGCCGATCCAGAAAGGCCTGCCGCCGAAATGGCGCGACCGCTGGTGGCTGATGTTCGACTGCGACCCGATCATGAGGTGGGTCAAGACAAGGATCGTTTTCCTCGGAGACGCCGCCCATCTCCCGCTGCAGTACATGGCGCAGGGCCACGCAATCGAGTATTCGAGCGGCACAGGATTCCTGGGCGTTGGTGTGCTTGCCCTGGACCAGCGTCGGCCCGCATGCGGCGGGCTTTCCTGGCGTGGTCTTCGCTAGTCAAAAGGGCAGCCGGCACTGGTACCGGGGAATGCGGGAATAGCAGGCAGCGCACGCCGCGCTGCGGAGTCGAGTGGCGCGCCAGCCAGCATAGAGGCGTAGAGTGCGGCGCCGATCACCGGTGCGTAACGGGGCTTGCGGACGCGGAAGCTCGCGGGTAGAGCGCTGATGCCGGCCAGGAAACTGTCCAGTATTTCTGGCATAGCGAAGATTCCGCCGGAGTACGACACCGGGACGACGTCGCCGGGCTTGAAGCCGAGCCGACGCCGGGTAGCGTCGACGAGCCCGACGAGTTCGGCTGCGGCGGCTGTCAGGATCGCCTGCGCACAACAGTCGCCGGAGATGGCAGCCTCGCGGACAGCAGGCGCAAGCGCGGCGATCTGCTGCCGCGCGCCCTGCCACTGATGCAGCACCAGCCCGATGAGATCGGTGTCCGCGTCCAGCGCCAGGTCGCGGCGGAGCACGTCGTGCAGCGGGCCGCGCTCGGCCCGGCCATCGCTCATCTTCGAGAATGCGCGGAGCGCCCGGATGCCGATCCAGTAGCCAGACCCCTCGTCGCCGAAAAGTTCGCCCCAGCCGCCGACGCGAACGTCGGCTCCGGCCCGCCGACCGTAGGTCATCGAGCCAGTGCCGGCGATGACGTTGATGCCGTCTGCACCGGCCAGCGATCCGGCCCAGCCGCAGACCATATCGTTGTCGCAGCGGAACCGGCTGTGCTGAAGCGCCTGGGCCGCCGCAGCGTCTATGCGCGGCACGTCCGTCTGCACCTCGCCGTAGCCTGGCAAGCCGAAGAACGCGAACCGGACGTCGCCTGGCGCGATCCCTGCCCGCGCGCAGACAGCAGGCACTGCCTCGTCGAGCACGTCGCTGACGAGTTCGATGCCGCGCGAGCGAGACGACAGGTAGTAGGTGCTCGGGAACTGCAGGTAACCGGCAAGGCGGCCCTCGCCGGTGATGACGACGAGATCCGTCTTCGTCCCTCCGCCGTCGCAGCCCAGGAAGAAGTCCGTCACTTCTGCCTAGGCAGCGGGTAGATGCCCACGCCGCGCACGACCCGGCTGAGCTCGCCGGACGGGAATGGATTGTCCGGGGTGAGACCGAGTTCCAGGGAGGTGAGCAAGGCGAATTGCTGGGCGAGGACGGCGTACGGCAAGGCGACAAGCGGGTCCGGAATATGGCCGAGGTCACCGATGTGCCACGCGGGCCGACCGTCGCTAGCATGCGGGGAGACCTCGACGATGTGCTCGTCGCCGAGCGCGCGGCGGAGTTCATCGGCGATGTCCTGGTCGTAGCGCCGGGTGTAGGGGTCGGTGGAGACGAACACGACGCAGAGTGTTTCCTGCTCCAGTATCGCCTTCGGCCCGTGCCGGAAGCCGAGCGGGGAATCCCAGTAGCTGACGGCCTGACCTGCTGTGAGTTCCAGGAGCTTGAGTGCTGCCTCGCGAGCCAGCCCGGTGAGCGCGCCGCTGCCGAGATAGACCACACGGCGGTAACGGCGCGCGGCGAGCCTGGCGAGCTGGTCGGTCCGCTCGGCGAGCAGCCGGTTGGCGGCTGCGCCTAGCCGCTCCACGTACCTGCCAGTCGAGCTGTCTGGGTCGAGGGTCAGCTGTGCGGCCAGCAGCATACTGGTGAAGCTCGACGTCATGGCGAAGCCGCGGTCGTTGGCCGCCGCCGGCATGAATAGCACGAGCGAGTCGGCGCGTTCCGAGTGAGCCTTCGCCAGGCGGCCATGCCTGTTGCAGGTGATGACAACGTGGCGGACGGCCGACAGCAGTTCGTCGGCGATGGCAGTAGCCGCGGTACTTTCCGGGCTGTCGCCCGACCGGGCCAGCGAGACGAGCAGCGTCGGCACGTCCTCGCCGAGGACCTGGCGGGGGGCGGACACGATGTCGGTGGTCGCGATGGCGTCGACGCGCCGATGCAGACGGCCGCCCAGCGGGGTGGCCAGCACCTGTCCTGCGAATGCGGACGTGCCTGCGCCCGAGAGTATGACCCGTGTCCGCGGATCGCTCAGCAGCGGATGCAGGAAGCCGTCCGTTGAGCTGCGGCGCAGCTCCGCCTCGGTCGCTACGAGCTGCCAGAGCTGCGGCTGCTGACGGATCTCTGCCGCCGTGGCCGGGCTGCCGGCTTCCCTGCCATCTGTGGTGCCGGCGGTCATGCCGCGCTCCTTTGCTGTAGGCCCGCTCATGTTTGATGTAGGCCTGCTCATGGCATCGATGCCGCGAAGCGGTCCATGGCGCCGCCGTGAGCGGCGATGGCGTCATCGAGGATCGCTGCGGCGGTGCGCGGATCGGGTACCAGCGGATCAAGGGCAAGCGCTTGGACGGCCTGCGCGCGGCGGCCGGAGAGGGCGGCGCGAACGGTCAGTTCCTGCTGCTGCACGCGTGCCGTCAGTACGGCGGCGATCGCCTCGGGCAGCGGGCCTACGGCAAGTCCGGTGACCCCGGCGGCGCCGGCCACGGCCGGGACCTCGACGACGGCCTCCGGCGGCAGGTTGGGGATCTTTCCCTGGTTGGGCAGGTTGACGGCGAGCTCGATCGTGTCGCGCCCGGTGATGATCGCGGCGGCGATCGCGACGAGCCGCTCGGCTTCCTGCTTCTCGATTCCGTCCAGCGGCAGCACCCCGTCGGCCTGGCCGTGCAGCCGGTCCCACAGATCGCGCTTCGCGCTGATGTACTCCATCGTCATGTCGCGGCCGCCCTGCAGCCCCCACGGCAGGGCATCGCCGTCGGCGCCGCGCAGGTACCAGCTGAAGAACTCGGAAACGTGCCGGTCACCTGGTGCCGGGTAGCAGCCGAACGTCTGCAGCAAGTCGGCGGATACGGGCAGGTGCACGCCTTCGTGCCGGGTCGATGATGCGTCCGCCGCGCCTGCGTGTTCGCTGACCAGCGCGCGCAGCTGCGGGTAGAGGTCTTCCGAGCCGCGGCGCAGGTCGAGGAGCCAGCACAGGTGGTTGAGGCCGGCGAAGGTGGCGTGCACTCGGTCGCGAGGTACGCCGAGGTCGCCGGCCAGTGCGGCGAGCGTGTGCATGGTTCCGTGGCATAGCCCGACCACGCGCACCGGAGTCTGCGACGCGATGGCGCGCACGTTGGCTGTCAGCGGGTTGCTGTAGTTGACCATGAGGGCATTGGGTGCGAGCTCGGCCACGTCCCGCGCGATCGCGACCAGTTCGGGCACGTGCCGCAGCGCTCGCAGCACGCCGCCCGGCCCTACGCTGTCGCCCACGGTCTGCGCGACACCGTGCCGGGCCGGCACCTCGACGTCGTACAGCCAGCCAGCCGCGGCGCCGACGGCGATCGTCGTGCTGACGAAGCTCGCGCCGGCCAGCGCCTCACGCCGGTCGGTGTGAGGGACGAAGTTCAGGTCAGCGCCGCGTTCCTGCGCGATCCGGCGGCCAAGCCGGGCCATGGTTTCTGCCGCCTCGGCTGACAGGTCCACCAGATGGATGGTCCAGCCAGCGAAGATCGGCGAGGAAGCCAGATCGGTCATCAATCCGGGCGTGAATACCGTGCTGCCCGCGCCGATGAGCACGAACGAGTTCTGTGGCACGTTGCTCCTAGTGCTGGACGCTCGAGGCGGCGGAGAGGTCACCTGTTGCTGCCGGCGAGCAGCCCGTTGACGATGTAGCGGTTGAACGCCAGAGCAAGCAGCGCGGGCACTGCGATCGCGAGCACCCCGGCCGCGTTGAGCAGCGTCGACGGGACGACGTGGCGGCCCTGCAGCGCGGCGATCACCACGGTCAGCGGCTGCGTCGAGGAGTCTGTCGACAGCACCAGGGGGAACAGGAACTGACCCCAGGCGAACAGAAACGTGATGAGGGCCACCGAGATGATTCCTGGCATGGCCAGCGGCAGCACGATGCGGCGCAGCACCTGCAGCCTGCTCGCGCCGTCGACGAGGGCGGCCTCCTCCAGGCTGACCGGCATGTTGACGAAGTAGTTGTGCAGCACCCAGGTCGCCAGCGGCAGGAACCCGGACACGTATACGAGCACGATGCCGGTATAGGTGTTCACCAGCTGGAAGTCGCTCATGATCCGGTACAGCGGGATCAGGGTCGTGTAGGCCGGGAACGCCATCGTGGCGAGCACCGCATAGAAGAGCACCTGCCGGCCGCGGAATTCCATCCGCGCGAACGCGTACGCGGCCAGGGTCGCCAGCACGACCGTGACGATCGTGGCACAACCGCACTCGATGACGATGTTCAGCGTCGCCCGGCGGATCTGGCCGGGCAGATCTCCGGACCGGGTCAGCAGGGTCGCGTAGTTGCCCAGGGTGGGATGAAGAGGCACGTAATTCTGGGCGCGCGCGTCGGCCTCGGTTTCCAGGCTCGTCTTCAGGGACCAGTAGATCGGCACGAGCGACCAGATCAGCACGACAGCGAAGCCAGCCCAGCGCGCGATACGTCCTTGTTGCCTCAATAGTCAACCCTCCGGTACACGGCACGGACGACGATCAGCGAGACGACCATGGTGATCAGGGTGATCAGCAAGGAGAGCGCGTAGCCGCCGCCGAAGTCCAGGTTCTGGAAGCTGATGAAGTACGTCTGCTCGGTGACGGATGATCCGGTCGTCGCGGCACCGTTGAGCACGTAGGGCTGGTCGAAGACATTAAGCGTGACGATCAACGCCTGCACGACCGCCACCGCGATTCCCGGCCGGGCCAATGGCAAGGTGATGCGCCAGAACGACTGCCATGCGCCGCAGCCGTCGATCGCGGCGGCCTGGAACAGTTCCTGCGGAATAAGCTGCATAGCGGCCAGCACGAGCAGCGCGGACAGCGGCGTGATCTGCCATACCTGCACGAGCTCGATGAGAATGATCGTCAGCCAGCGGTTGTCGCCGAGCAGCACCGTGCCGTGGCTGGTCAGGTGCAGCGACGACAGCACCCCGTTCAGCAGGCCGGTGCTGGGGTCGTAGATGCCCGTCCACAGAATGCCCTCGACGACACCGGGCAGGGCCCATGGCAGGATCAGCACCGCGATGAGAATGCCACGCCCGCGGAACGGCCTGCGCAGCACGACCGCGAAAAAGATGCCGAGCACGGTCGAGAGCACGACGCCGACGGCGACGTACACGGCCGTATTGCCGATGCTGGTCAGGACGGCATTATTGGCGAACAGCCGACGGAAGTTGCCGAGGCCGTCGAACCGGTTCGGCGGGTCGAGCGGGTTGGCCCGGTAGAACGACTCGATGATGGTAAATGCGGCCGGGACCAGCGCGAGCCCGATGATGAACACGGCCAGGGGCGTGACCAGCAGGTACGGCAGGCTCTTGGCCGCGGGCCGACGGCCATCCCCGGCCGGCCGGCCATCCGGCGGCCGCCGTGCCGGCCTCCGTCCGGCGGCCAGCCGCCGACCGGGTGACCCGGCCGGCGGGGCCGCTTGTACCTTGTCGGGTAGCGACGAGGCTTTCACCGTCAGCGGCTCAGCTAGCGAGCCCGTTGGCCGTGTTCGCGATCGCCTTGATGGCCTGCGCGACGGTCTCGGACCCGGCCGCAGCGGCGTGCAGGTTCGTGTAGACCGAGTTGGAGAACTGCGGGTACCAGGACGGCGCACCGCCCTCGAACACCGGCTTGGACGTGGCCAGCATGGCACTCAGGGCGTCGCCGCCGACCAGGTTGCCCTTTGCGGCCATGGCCTTGACGGCGCTGAGGTGAGACGGCAGCGCGTAGGTCGACCAGGCCTTCGACGGGCCGTTGACGCCGGCGAAGTCAACCTGCTGATGTTCACTGGTGAACCACTGGATGAACTTCGCGGCTGCCTTCGGGTACTTCGCCTGCTTGGGGATGCCGATGCCATCCGGGTTACTCCAGTTGGCGGCCGCGCCGGTCGCGCCAGGCGTCGGGATGTACTCGACCTGATTGACGACCGAAGACGAGCTGGGCACGTTGTACAGCGAGCCGACGTTGCCGGAGTAGTCAGAGAAGATGCTGGCCGCCTGCCCCTTGGCCATCAGCGTCTGCATGCCCTGGCTGTCGGTGACGTTGATGTTGCCCTTCGGCACCAGGCCGGTCTTGATCGCGTTGATCATCCACTCGGCTGCCTTGTAGCCGGGCGAGCCGGGGCTGGTGAACTGCGGCTTGCCGCTCTGGTCCAGCACGGTGCCGCCGAGGGCCCCCGTCGTCTCGTACCAGTACGTCGACAGGCCTTCCGCGGCCGCGAACGGGATATCCAGCGGGTGCGCCGAGACGCCTTTGCTCTGGATCTTCTGGAGGTCACTGGTGTACTCGTCCAGCGTGGCCGGCATCGTGGTGATGCCTGCCTTGGTAAACAGCTGCTTGTTCACCGTGGTCACCATGAACGATGCGTCGTAGGGAAGGCCGATGACGTGGCCGCCCACGGTGAATGACTTGATCTGCGGCATGTCCGGAGCCAGTGCCTTGGTGTCGAGGTACTGCTCCACCGGGTAGAACCAGCCGAGCTTGCCCAGCTGGCCGACCCGGGACCAGTCGACGTCAGTCGCATCGGCGAAATAGGTGTTCGCCGCCGCGGCGGCCGAGATCTTCGTTTGCAGGCTGTCCCAGTCGATGTCGACCCACTTGACCTTGATGCCGGTCTGCTGGGTGAAGGCGGCCAGCGCTTCCTTCGGCGGGGCGGGCGCCGCCAGCGTGACCGTGATCGTGGCGCCCGACGTCTTGTCCGACCCGGCGGAACTGCCTGAACCGCCTGAACTGCCGCCGCCGCAGGCGGCGAGCGCGAAGGTGAGCACTACCGCCGCCGCAGCCGTCGCCCCGCCCCGGCGGCCTCGTGTGCTGCTCAGCGTCCTAGCCAATGCGCCTCTCCTTCGTTACGCCGCCATCACGGGGGTCCGGACGGGGCAGTGTCCTGGCACGTGCACAATCGGCTGCGCGATCAGATGCGCATTTGCGTATAAGATGTTCAACTGATCGTAGAATCGGCATATTACATTACGGTTTATGCCACGACAAGAACTCGTCACGGCACCACCGATCTGATCAGTAAACGATCATACGTGCATAAGTGATCACTTTCCTGATAGCATCCCAGGCGTGCGGAAGCAGGAGCGGCTCAGTGTGATCTTGGATCGCGTCGCCGAACGCGGGTCCGTCGACGTCAGCGATCTCGCCAGCGCGTTCGGCGTGTCGGGCGCGACCGTGCGGCGGGACCTGCAGGCACTGAGCGCCGGCAAGCTGCTGGTACGCACCCACGGCGGTGCGGTGGCCCGGCTGGTCGAATCGGGGGACGGCGCCAGTCATCTGGCCGAGAAGCGCCGCATCGGCGCGGCGGCCGCCGGCCTTGTCGACCGCGGCGCAGTGGTCGGCCTGACCGGCGGCACTACCGCACTGGAGGTGGCGCGGGCGCTCGCGCACCGCAGCGACATCACCTTCGTCACCAATGCAATCAACATCGCGTCAGAACTCGTCGGCCGGCCTGGCTTGCGGCTCGTCGTGATCGGCGGCATCGTGCGCAGCTCGTTCGAACTCGTCGGGCCCGCGGCCGAGGCGATGCTCGCTAACTACCACCTCGACTTGGCATTCATCGGCGTCGATGGCCTCACCCCGCAGGAGGGCTGCACTACCCACGACGAGATGGAAGCCCAGACCGACCTGGCCTTCCTGCGCCGCGCCCGCCGCAGCATCGTGATCGCCGACAGCTCCAAGATCGGTAAGGTGACGTTTGCGCGGATCTGTACAGTGAGCGATGTTGACAACATCATTACCGACCGCGGCGTCACCGGCGAGCAACTGCACAGCCTGTCCAGCGCCGGCGCCCAGGTGACGACGGTCTGACTGACATGTGCGAGGTGATCCAGCCGCTCTCGCAGCGCGCTAGTTTGCCGCCTTGAGGCAGCTGGTAATCGTCATACTGTTCGCTTGTACTCGTTGATCAATCCACCATTGACCCGGGTTACAGTATCTGCGATGTCATGAGATCAGCGGTGCGGTCCGGAACGATCCCGCCGATACCAGGCCGGGCCAGGCGCGGAGAATGCCTCGCGGTAAGGACACCAGAAGACCACTTCGAAACCGAGCACACCGGCGACCTGCGCCGCCACGTGCTGATCTCGGATTTCTACTCGGCCAGGCAATGGCACAGCACCGGCATGTACCAGGACTGCTGCAAGCCCTACGGGAACGAGCATGAGCTGACGCTGTGCCTGCCCGCTCACCCCGGGTGGACCGCCGGGCCCGGGCGGAGCCTGCGGCTGGTCTTCATCCGCGGGCCCGGCCCGGATTTCTCCGGCCGCGAGCGTGACCTGCTCACCGTGCTGCGCCCGCACCTGCACCAGGCCTGCCTTGACGCCGAGCGGCACCGCCACCCGGCCCCCAAGCTCACCGCGCGGCAGCAGCAGCCGCCGCAGAACGGGACCGGCCCCGTGTCGACGTGGCCCGGGCCGCCGGGCGGATCGCCGTGCTCCCGCACCGGGTCCTGGCCTACCGGGGCGGCGACGGGTTCCCGTTGTCGTTCCCGCACAGCCTGGCGGGCACGCCACAGGACTGCGGCTGGTCGCTGCGCCAGGGCCCCTGCCGTCCAGCGGGCGTCGGGCCGGCCTGCTCGCGCATGACGACCGGCCGCCACCTAGCTAGCTATGACCCCAGCAGTTACGGCATGGTGTGGACCGCGTAGCTGGACTGCCATCCGGCGGATACCTGCGTTGCGCCGGCCAGGCCGGTGACTGGGCCCGGGCCTGCGCTGGCCTGGCCGGCCGGGTCGCGGCCGAGCTGGCCCGACTGATTCCACCCCCAGGACAGGACGGTGCCGTCGGACTTCAGCGCGAGCATGTGACTGACGCCGGCGGCCAGCTGCATGATCCCGCTGCCGGCCGCGATCGCGTTCACGGGCCGGGTCACCGCGGGGGTATGCGGGGCGACGCCCAGCTCGCCGATCCCGTTCGCGCCCCAGTCCCAGACCGAGCCGTCGGCGCCCAGGACCGCGGCGAACCCGTCGCCGGCGGACAGGCCCGCGACGTACACCGGGAGCCCCGTCACCCGCTCGGGGGTAGCGTGGCCGGCCAGGGTGCCGTCGCCGAGCTGCCCGTCCTCGTTGCCGCCCCAGGCCCACACCGAGGTGATCGCGGAGACGCCGTTGTTCTCCGTCGCGAGCGAGGCATCCGAGCCCGCCGCGATCCCGGTCACCCGGGCCAGGCCCGCGATCTTGACCGGGACCGGGCTGTCGGCCGTGCCGCCGTTGCCGAGCTGGCCGGACTGCCCGTGACCCCAGGCGAACACGATGCCGTCCGCGCGCAGCGCCAGGGCGAAATCGTTCCCGGCCGAGATCTTGGTGACGTGGTTCAGCACAGCCACCCGGGCCGGCGTCACCTCGCGATCGGTGACCGTCTTGCGGCCCAGCTGGCCCTTCTGGTTGGCGCCCCAGGCCCACACCGTGCCATCGGACCGCAGCGCCAGGCTGAAGAACGCCCCGGCCGCGACCTGGGTGATCCCGGTCAGCCCGGCCACCTGGACCGGCTCGCTCCGGTCGGTCGTACTGCCGTCGCCCAGCTCCCCTCACGCGTTGAGACCCCAGGCCCAGACGGTCCCGTCGAACCGCACGCCCAGGGCGTGGACCAGCCCGGCCGCGACCTGCGTCAGGTCGTTGCTGGTCCGGACCTCGCCGTACTGCCACCGGCTGATGGTGGTCCCGTCCCCCAGCTCACCACTCGCGTTCGAGCCCCAGCTCGCCAGGAGATGGTACTGGACCAGCGGCGCGGTGACCCGGGCCTGGGCCGGCGCCGATACCGCCCCCGCCGTGCCTGCCAACCCGAGCGCCAGCGCGGTGCAGGCAGCCAGCCGGGCCAGCCGCCACGATCGCCGCAGAACCTTCATCATGTCTCCCCTCCAGCTCCCTCGGCGAACCGGCACGCCAATACGTCAGGACAGAGCCCCGGCCACCCGGCCTGAGACACCGGACCCCGGCCGGCTCTGGGACCCGGACCGCGGTCGCGGCTGGCTGCCAGGCAACGGGCACCGACCGAGGAGCACGTGGCATGGCGGCGAGAACCGGGCCGAGGACTAACCCTGCGATCCGCGCGACAGGGCGCAAGCTTGTGCTCATCGCCGCAGGGCAGGATGCAGACGGGAATCCCCGGGCTAGCTAGTGTCGGCTGCCTCGCGGATCTAGGCTCCGCCGGCCGTCACGACCATATCGGTGACGAAGCCCGCGCACAGCCCGGCCAGCACGCCCCAGTAGATCAGCTCCTTGCGGCCGTTCTTGTGCGCGACCCCGAGCAGCTGGATGACGACGTACAGGATGGACCCGGCGGCCAGGGTCAAGAAGATCACGCTCATGGCGTCGCTGGTGAACTGCCGGCCCACGGCGGTACCCACGAACGTGGGGCCGCCGCCGATCAGCCCCATCAGCAGGAGGAAACCCCAGGAGGGCCGGTCACCCTCGGCGGCCAGCGGCGCCACGATGCCGAATCCCTCGGTCCCGTTGTGCAGCGCGAACCCGATAACCAGGACGGTAGCTAGCCCGATATCGCCGGCGGCCGCGCTGCCGCCGATGGCCAGGCCCTCGCCGAAGTTGTGCAGCCCGATGCCGACGGCGATGAGCAGGGACAGGCGACGGGCGGCGGACCAGCCCGAGATGCCCGCCCGGGTGGCCGTCAGCTCGCCCGGCGCCATCGCACCCGGGCCGAACGGCCGGGGAGCAGCCTCCCGGGCGGCCCGGGCCCGCCCGGCCAGCCAGCCCTCGTAGAGCACGAGGCTGCCCAGGCCGACGGTGATGCCGAGGAAGAACAGAGCGGCGTAACCCGCCACCGGCGCGATCCCGCCGGTTCCGTCGTGCAGCTTGCTCAGGGCGTTGTCGACCGGCTCGAACGCGTGCACCAGGACATCCCAGAGCAGGAATAGCAAGATGCCGATGGCCAGGGCGTTGAGGAACTGGCGTGTCCCCGGCCGGGGCGCGCGCACCCGGCCTAGCGGCAGGCCGATCAGGATGGTCACCCCGGCGGTGAAGCCGAGCAGCAGGGTCTGGGATTCACTCATAAGCTTCGGGCTCCAAGGACGGCGGACGGGAACGACAGCCAGTTCGTCGGAATGCACGCTATCGGCAATTGAAGGATTAGGTTAGCCTAACCTAATCTTCTTGGCTAGCCCTCGACTTTGCCAGCCGGTTCCGCACCGGCCCTTGAGTCCGACGGGGACTGCGCGCATCAGTTACGTTCAAGGCCGATCACGTGGCGGGAGCCCGATGCCCCCCGATCCCGCGGATCCGATACGGCGGACGG
>DAIOWL010000064.1:0-14810 GCA_036758545.1 Streptosporangiaceae bacterium
GTCGGACCGGGTGATCGTGCCGAGCTTGGCGGTGACGCCCGGCCCGGCGGTCGCCGACCCGGTCACCGGCGGCCAGTACTGCGCGCAGGCCCCGTTGCAGACCGACCGGCTCGCGGTATCCGGGGCGAACGAGTACAGGGTGAAGCCCTTGCCGTTGGTGAGCACCGTCGTGCCGTTGATCGTGGTGGTCTTCAGCACCGTGCCGGCCGACGGGCCCGGGCTGGACGGGCTGGTCGGCCCGCCCGCGCCCGCGACGGCCACGGCGAGCAGGACCAGAGCCACGACGGACACGCCGCCGACCGCCGCCGCGGTACCAGGGGCTCCCTGGTCCAGCCAGGCGGACACCGGGCCGGGCAGGACGCGCCAGCGCGACGGCTGGCCCGACGGCCGGCCCGACGGCCGGCCGGATGGCCGCGGGCGGGCGGCCAGCATGGCCAGCGCCGCGAAAGCGGCCACCTCGATCACGCCGGCGACGATCCCGGCCGTGGTGCGGACCTCCTTGAACCCGAACAAGCCGACCCACACCGAGAGCAGATAGCCGCCCAGCGTGGCCAGGGCGAACACCGCCCCGACAGCGGCGGCCAGCCGGCTTCCCGTGACCAGTACCACGGCCCCGGCCAGGAACCCCACGATGACCTGCAGCAGGAACAGCCCGCCGATGGTCGGGATCGACCGGTAGCCGGTCAGGTACAGGTCCAGGTGGATCGCTGCCGCCGCGATGAGCAGTCCGGCGCCCATTATCCGCAGCCCGGCGGTTACGGCCCGGCCGGCACGGTCTGTCCGGCCGTCCGGGCCGACGCCGGCACCCGCCGTGGCCGTGCCAGCGCTACGGCTCGTGCGGTCAGTAGCCATAACCGCCACCGCCGCTGGAGGTGCCGGCCGGCGCTGCCTGCCCGGACGCGGTGACTTCGTGCCACACGCCTCCGTCCACGTTGAGGCCGTTGCCGTTGGCCTGCCCCGGGGCGGTGTCGGCGCTGTAGGTGTACAGCGGGTGCCCGTCGTAGGTGGCCTGCTTCGAGCCGCCGGACCGGGTGATCGTGCCGAGCTTGCCGGTGACGCCCTGCGCGGCCGTTACCGGCCCGGTCAGCGGCGGCCAGATCTGCGCGCAGGCCCCGCTGCATTTCGACGCGGTGGCCGTGTCCGGGGCGAACGAGTACAGGGTGAACCCCTTGGCGTTGGTGACCACGGCCACGCCGCCGATGGTCGCGCTCTTCACCACGGCACCGCCCCCCGATCCCGAAGCGCTGGACGGCGTGCCGCCGCCCGCGGTTGTGCCGGCGGACGAGCTTGAGCACGCGGCAGCGCCCAGCGCAACCGCGGCCATCCCGGCCACCGCTACGATCTTGATTCGCATTGATGTCTCCTTCTGTTACGACGGGCAGTGCGCCCGGTGCCAGACTGGCTGCTTTGCCCGCGCCGCACATCGTCAGATTTTGTGGGTCTCCAGCAGTCGGACGACGCTGGCGCCTGCTAGCCACTGCTTGCGGACGGCGGCGCGCTCGGCCTCGAGCAACCCGCCCCAGACGCCGTGTCGCCCCACCTCGCCCCACTGCCGCATGGAGAACTCGAGGCACTCCGCGCGCACCGGGCAGACGGCGCACAGCGCCAGCGCCGACGCGGCCTCGGCGCGGGCCTGCTGCCAGCGGGTGGCCACCGGGAACCACGCGTCGGGGTCGACCTCGGTCCCGACGCACCGCGCCCGCTTACTCGTGACTCTTTCCAGCAGCTGCCGGTCGCTCAGCTGGGCCGGCTCGTCCTCGCCGGCACGCCTGGATGCGGCCGGGCCGGCGGAAGCACCGGATCCGATCTCGTACATGACCCCAGAATCTCCGGGGCCACGCGGCGGCACATCCTCAGGTCAGATGATTCCGAACGGCTTCGAGGTGGCTGGCCAGCGGGTCAGGCCGCCACTGGCTAGTGCACTGTGCATCCGGCGGATACGAGCGCCGCCCGGCGCGGATGACAATCATAGCGAAGAGCAGTACGGCAGAGGAGCCCCCAGATGTGGCCAGCGATGGACCTCCCCAGCGTCCCCGCCCTCCAGGCCAGCGCCCTGTTCGCCTCGGCGCTCCAGTGCTCCGACGAACCCAGTGCCAGTCAGATCCGGCAGGCCGTTGCCACTGCCATCTCTGCGATCGGGCACCCGGGTTGCGCCGAACGGGCAGCGCAGGAGTTCGGCGACCATCCCGAGATAGCGGTCATCCGGATGCGCTGGGCTCGCGTCGCAGCCCGGGCCGCGTTCGAGGAATCACCCGTGGAGGCACTGATATGACGACGGCCATCAACGACTCGTCGCCCAGGATCGGCAGCCAAGCCGTGCTGCCCGCATGGTCCGCCGACGGCGGGGTCATGTACGGGCGTGATGCCGAGCGGCGGGCCGTTGGTGACGTGCTGCGGCGCGCCCAGCGGGGGGCCGGCGGCGTGGTCCTGGTCGAGGGCGAGGAGGGCATCGGCAAGTCCCGGTTGCTCGGCGAGTCCGTAAGCGAGGCAGCCGGGCAGGGATTCTCGCTGGCGGCGGGGGCAGCGGACCGGCTGGGCCGGACGATCCCGTTCTTCGCCCTGCGCACCGCCCTGCAACCGCTGGGCCGGTTCGTCGCGGGGGACCACCCTGACGGGCTGCTGGACACGCCGGCCTGGTGGATCGGCCGACTGCGGGCCGACCTGGAACGGCGGACCGCGGTGGCTCCGGTCCTGGTCAGCCTGGATGACCTGCAGTGGGCCAGCCCCGCCATGCTGGCCGCACTGCGGTCGCTGCCGGGGGAGCTGAAGGGCCACCCCATCGCCTGGATCTTCGCCCGGTCCAGCGCCCGGCACGAAGACGCGGAATTGCTGTTCAGCGTGCTGGAGCGGGACGGCGCTACCCGGATCACCCTGGGCCCGCTCGGCAGCGACGCGGTGACGGGCCTGCTCACCGACGCGTTCGGCGCGCCGCCCGGCCCGGACCTGCTGGCCCTGGGCTCGGGGGCCGCAGGGAACCCGTTGCTGCTCACCGAGCTGATCCGTGGCCTGCGTGACGACGACACCGTCCGGGTCACCGGCGGCCACGCCGTGCTGATCTCCCCTGACCCGCCGCAGCGGATCGTGGCTGCCGTCCATCAACGGCTGGAAAGCCTCAGCGGCCGGGCCCGGCACCTGCTGGCGATCGCGGCCGTCCTCGGATCGTCGTTCCGGCTGGAAGATGCCGCTGACATGCTCGCCCAGGCCCCGGCCGCGCTGCTGCCCGTGGTTCAGGAGGCGATGGGCGCCGGGATCGTGACCGCAGCTGACGACGCCTTCGCGTTCCGGCACGCGCTTGTCCGCCGCGCCGTCGCCGAGATGATCCCGCAGCCGGCCCGTAAGGCGCTGCACCGCCAGTACGCGCAGATCCTGCTGGGCCGCGGCGGACCGGCGGCGCTCGCCGCCGGGCACCTGCTCCAGGCCGCGCACTCCCGTGATCCCGCCTCGCTGGCCGGACTGGACCAGGCGGCGGCGCAGACCCTGCCGTCGTCCCCGCAGACAGCAGCCGACCTGGCGGCGCGGGCGCTGGAGCTGACCCCTCCCGGCGATCAAGGCGCGCTGCCCCGCCTGGTCGCCGCGGCCGAAGCTCTCGCCGCGGCCGGCCGGGTGGGACAAGCCGCCCGGATCGCGCGCGACGCGCTGGCCCGGCCGCTGCCGGCCGTCCAGGAAGCCCGGCTGCGGTGCGTCCTGGCCTGGGTCCTGGGCACCAGCGGCCTGGCCCAGGACGCCAGCGCCGAGGCCGGTCTCGTCCTGGCCTGGCCTCAGCTCCCCGGCGATCTCCGCGACCAGGCGATCATCGCGCAGCTCCAGGCGCTGGCCGGGATGCCCGCCGAGCCGCGGGCGGGCCGCCTGGCCGGCACCGTGCTCGCCGCCGCCCGCGACCACGGCGACCAGGTCGTCACGGCGGCACACATCACCCGCGCCGTGATCAGCTGGGACAAGGGCCGGATCAGCCAGGCGCTGGAGTCCCTGGGTGACGCGGCACGCGGCGGCATGGAGGTGTCGGCCGACGCCCGTCACGCCCAGCCGCTGCTGGCGCTGGCCGCCGCCCTGGTGGACCTGCGCCGGATCGACCAGGCGGACGGCATCCTCCGGGCAGCCGGGCGCGACAAGCTGCACGGCATCGCGTCCGAGGCGGTCCCGCCGATCCTCCGCGCGCGGATACACCTGGCCGCAGGCCGTCTGGCCGACGCGGCCGCCGAAGCCGAGGCGGCCCTGGCCACCGCCCAGACGCTGGCGGCCCACGGGTATGCCTGGGTCGCCCGCAGCGTTCTGGGCATGATCGCGCTGCGCCGGGGAGACCTCGCGGCCGCGGCCCGGCACATCGCGGGCCGACCCGCCTCGATGCCGCAATTCGCCGGCCTCTACGCCCGCGCGGAGACCACCCTGGCCCAGGCTCAGATCACCGAAGCGCGCACCGGACCCGCCGCCGCCCTCGGCCTGGTCCGCGACATCTGCGCCGGCCTGCCGGCGCACCCCGGGCTGCTCGCCGCCGAACCCGCCGCCGCGGCCTGGCTGATCCGGGTATCGCGCGCCGCCGGGGACGAGGAACTGGCGGCCACGGTGGCTCGCGCCGCCGAGGCCCTGGCCGGTGACAATCCCGGGTTCGGGACCCTGGTCACCGCCGCGGCGCACGCCCTGGGCCTGGCCCACCGCGACGCGGCCCGCCTGGCCCAGGCCGCGGCGCAGCACGAAGACCCATGGGCCCGGGCGTCGGCGGTAGAAGACCTCGGCGTCCTGCTGGCCAGCACGGCGGACAATGACCAGGCCGTCCGCCGCCTGACCGAGGCGCTCGACGGATACGCGCGGGCTGGCGCGACCGCCGACATGGCCCGCATCCGGCGCCGGCTCCGCGCGCTCGGCGTAAGCCGCCGCCACCGGGCGTCCTCAGCGGCCCGGCCGGTAAGCGGATGGGCCAGCCTGACCGACACCGAATGCGCCGCCTCCCAGCTCGTCGCCCAGGGACTGAACAATCGGCAGATCGCCAACCGGATGTACATCAGCATCCACACCGTCGCCTGCCACCTGCGCCACGTGTTCCGCAAGCTCAACATCGGCTCACGCGTCGAACTCGCCCTGATCGTCATCGAACAGGGCCCGGCAGACAACTTAGTGCGCCCGGTCTCGACTTAGTGCGCCCGGTCTGGACCGGGCCGCTAGGTCAGGATTGGCTGAGCTGGCTGCGCGAGGTGATGCCGAGCTGGCCAGTGGCAGATTCCGGTGCGGCGCTCGAGCGCCTGGAGCAGCCGGATCCCGAGCAGTCGGCCTGACTGCGGGAGGACACCAGCCGAACAGATGACCCTTGAAGCAGGTGTCGCTGGCGAACTGGCGCGAACAAGGACTTGCCCGGCATCTCTCGCGTTCGCCGCTTCGCAAGCGTAAAGATAAGGCATGAGTCCGGGGCCTGGACCCAGGCACGGAGGTGTGCGGTGGCGGACGGCGTGGACCCGCCCGTTCGGTTCGCGGTCGTGCACGAAAGCGCCCGCGCGCGCGTTACCCGGCTGTCGCGCCCGGACCGCACGCTGATCGTGAAGGAACCGCTCGGACCGGACGCCGGGTCCCGGCTGCGGCATGAGACCGCCATTCTGGAGCGATTGCGTGGTGTCACTGGAGTGGCACAGCTAGCGGACGAGCCACCGCGCGAGGGCTCAATCGTGCTGGCGGACGCCGGTGACCGCACCCTGGCGGAGCTGCCGAAACCCCTGCCCGCACGCGATCTTGCCGGGTTCGCGCTGCGGCTGGCCCTGGCCATGGCCGAGTCGCACCGCCGGGAGGTGATTCACCGTGATCTCGCCCCGGCCAACGTCGTGGTCGCCGCGGACGGCACGCCTACGATCGTGGACTTCGCCCTGGCCACCTCGATCGCCGAAATCCGCCCGGAATTCACGCACCACAGTGAGATCCCCGGGACGCTGGCGTACCTGGCGCCGGAGCAGACCGGGCGGACCGGCCGGGCGGTGGACCAGCGTGCCGACCTGTACGCGCTGGGCGCGACGCTGTATGAGCTGGCCACCGGGGCGCCGCCGTTCGGGGCCGGGGATCCGCTGCGCCTCATTCACGATCACCTAGCCCGGCTGCCGGCCCCGCCTGCCGACGTCAATCAGGACATACCGGAACCGTTGTCAACGATCATCCTGCATCTGCTGGAGAAGGAACCGGACAACCGGTACCAGTCGGCGGACGGCGTGGTCCATGACCTGGAGCGGCTGCGCGACCCCCGCGCCGGGCACGGCGAGTTCCGGGTCGGCGAACGTGATTTCCCGGTCCGGCTGCTGCCGCCGTCACGGCTCGTGGGCCGCGACGAGCAGGTGACGGCGCTCAAGGATGCGTTCGCGGACGCGCTGGCGGGGCGGTGCGCGGGTGTGCTGGTCAGCGGCGTGCCGGGGATAGGCAAGACGGCGCTGGTCGACGAGCTGCGGCCGGTGGTGACCGCCGGCGGCGGCTGGTTCGTGGCGGGCAAATTCGACGAATATCGCCGGGATCAGGAATTCAACGCGGTCCAGCAGGCCTTCACGTCGTTCGGGAGGCTGCTGCTGGCCGAGCCCGAGAATGAGGTGGCCCCGATCCGCGTCCGGATGCTCCGGGCGCTGGGCGCGAACGCGGGCCTGCTGGCCACGGTGGTGCCGGAGTTCGCGACGCTGCTGGGGCCAGGCGATCTCGGTGACCCGCTGACCGCGGGGGTCCGGGCGCAGCTCGTGGCCGTGGGAGCGCTGCGCGCGGTGGCGTCAACGCGACGCCCGCTCGTGGTGTTCATCGACGACCTGCAGTGGGGCGGAGGCGTCCCGCTCGGTTTCGTGGACATGGTGCTGAGCAATGAGGGGTCCGAGGGCCTGCTGCTGGTGGGAGCGTACCGGGAAGGCCACGTCGACCCGTCCCACCCGCTGGCCGCCATGCTGTCCCGGTGGGGCGAGGCCGCCGTGCCGCACATACCGCTGAGCGACCTCACCCGGCCCGATCTCGTGGTCATGGTGAGCGAAATGCTGCACGTGACCCCCGCCGTGGCGGCGGAACTGGGCGAGGTGCTCGAGCCGCACTGTCATGGCAACCCGTACGAGACCGTGGAGCTGCTCAACGCGCTGCGTCGTGACGGCGTGCTGACCGCCGCGTCGGATGGGTGGCGGTGGGAGACGGCGGCCGTGCGGGCGCACCTGACCCGGGCGGAGGCCGGCGGGTTCCCGGCCTCCCGGGTCGCGGTCATGCCAGAGCAGTCCCGGCGGGCGGTGGAGGCGATGGCCTGCCTGGGCGGACGCGCCAAGCTGAGCGTGCTCGAGATCGCGATTGCCGCACCGGGCCGTGTGCCGGACGTCCTGGAGCCGGCCCTCCGGGATGGCATCTTGGTGATGGAGCCCGGGGCCGAGGACGCGGTGCGGTTCCGGCACGACCGGATCCGGGAGGGCGTGCTGAGCGGGCTGAGGCCGGATCGGCGAGCCGAGCTCCATCTCGCCATGGCGCGGCGGCTCGCAACGGTGCCGGACCTCTTCGCGGTCGCGGCGGAACAGTACCTGCCGGTAGCGGGCGCCGTCACCGACCCCGGCGAGCGCCGTGCGGTGGCCGGGCTGCTGCGTCGCGCCGCCGACGAGGTGACGCAGATCGGCGAATTCCCGCTGGTGCACGCGCTGCTGACGGCCGCGCTCGCGCTGGCCGACCGGGCCGACACCGATGCCCTCATCGAGTTGCACACCGTCCATCACGCCGCGCTGTTCAGCCTGGGACGGCTGGAGGAGGCGGACGAGGACTACCGCGTGCTGGAGGAACTGGCCCGCACCGTGCTGGACCGCCCGGCCGCAACCGCGCTGCAGGTCAAGGGCCTGACGAACCGGAATCGTTTCACCGAGGCCATCGACCTGGTGATCAGGTCGCTGCGCGAGTGCGGCATCGATGTACCCGACGCTGAGCACATGCCCGCCGCCATCGACAGGCAGTTCGCCCGGCTGTACCAGTGGCTCGACCACACCGATCCCGCCGATGACATGGCCCGGCCCGACCTCACCGATCCGGCGCTGCTGGCCGCGGGCAGCCTGCTCAACGCGATGCTCTCACCGGTCTACTTCGTCGGCGACCAGGCCATGTTTTCCTGGGTGGGCCTCGAGGCGCTGCGAATCTGGACCGAGCACGGACCAGGCCACACCCTGGTCGGGTCGGCCGCCAACGCCGCCTTCCACGCCATCACACAGCGAGGCGACTACGCGGCGGCGTACCGGGCGGCACGGCGGATCCTCGCGCTGGGCGAGGCCCGGGCCTATGAGCCAGACACCTCGCACGCCCGCCTGGTTGTGTCGCTGCTGGACTCGTGGTTCGAGCCGGCGGAGAACAGCATCCAGGAAAGCCTGCGCGCCCGCGAGGGGTTGCTCGCGGGTGGTGACCTGGCGAACGCCGGCTACACCTACCACCAGACCGTCGTGGGGCTGCTGGACTGCGGGCCGACCCTGGACACCTGCATGGCTCAGGTGAACGCGGCCCAGGCTTTCGCGCGGCGGACCGGCACCGGGCAGACCTCGCAGTGGCTGGAGAGCTACCAGTGGCTGTCCGACGTGCTGCGCCGTGAGGGCTCTGCCGCGGCCGCCGAAGTGATCCCCGCTGACCGGTACGCGGGGAATCCGCTGGTGGTGATACACGTCCACCTGTGCCGGGCGATCGCCGCGGCCATCTTCGGCGACCCGGCTGAGGTGGCGCGACACGGCGCGGTGGCGGTGGGACTGCTGCCCGTCGTCACCGGGTTTTCCATGAGCGCCCTGGCCCATCCGCTGTACGGGCTTGGCCTGGCCGGGCAGGCCCGGTCCGCCGACGGCGAGGAGCGCGCCGCCCTGCTGACCGAGCTGGACGATGTGCTGCGGTGGCTGGGCGCCCGCGCCGCGGACGCGCCGGACAACTTCCTGCACCTGCTGCGGCTCGTGGAGGCCGAGCAGGCGTGGACGATGGGCGACTTCCGCGCCGCGGCTTTCGCATTCGACTCCGCCCGGCGTGAGGTCGAGAGGCGGCAGCGCCCGTGGCACGGGGCGCTGATCGCGGAGCGTGCCGGCCACTTCTACCTGGCTCACGGCCTCGAGCACACCGGCTATGAACTCCTCGCCCGGGCCCGTGAGCAGTACCTCGCCTGGGGTGCCGCGGCAAAAGCCGAACAGATGGAATGGGCCTACCCGGGCCTCAGCCCGTCGGCCGATGCCACCGTCGGCGAAGCCGGCCAGGCCGCGGACCATCCGCGCCGGGCCGCGGTCACCGCCGGCGCCATCGACCTGCTCGGCATCTTGTCCGCGTCGCGGGCCCTGAGTTCCGAGACGAGCGTCGAACGACTGCACGCCCGCGTGGTCGAGGTGCTGAGCGCGATGACCGGCGCCACCGGCGTGCACCTGGTCCTGTGGGACGAGGCGCGGCACGACTGGGTGCTTCCCGGGCCTGCAGGCGCGCCAGTGTCGGTCCTGCGCTATCTGCGCCGGACCCAGGAGCCGCTGGCGGTGGGCGACGCCACCAGCGACGACCGGTTTGCCCGCGACCCGTACTTCGACGGGGTCACCTGCTGCTCGCTGCTGGCGGTGCCGGTCTTCGGCCGCGGTGCGCTGCGGGCGGTGCTCCTGCTGGAGAACCGCCTCATCCGGGGCGCTTTCACGACCGGGCGGCTGGAAGCGGTCGGGCTCATCGCCGGGCAACTCGCGGTCTCCCTGGACAACGCCCAGCTGTACGCGGGATACCAGCGGATCGCCGACGAGCAGGCGGCATTGCGACGGGTGGCGACCCTGGTCGCCCGGGCCGAGCCGCCGGAAGCGGTGTTCGCCGCGGTGGCCGCCGAGGCCGGGCAGCTGCTCGCGGTCGACTTCGCGGCCCTGATCCGGTACGACGAGCCAGACATGAGCGAGGTCATGGGCCTCTGGCAGACCGCGCGGGGTACCGTGCCGACTCCGGTCGGAAACAGGCTGCCCCTCGGTGGACATAACGTGACCACGCTCGTGCACCGCACGCGCCGCGCGGCGCGGACTGAACGCGCCGATAGCACGGGCGTGATCGGTCGGATCGCGAGCACGGAGTCGCGCTACCACTCGGCGTGCGGCGTGCCGGTCAGCGCCGAGAGCCGCCTATGGGGCGCCATGCTGGTGGGGTTCATGCGCGATGAGGTTCTGCCGTCAGATACCGAGGCGCGGCTTTCCGGGTTCGCCGAGCTGGTGGCGACCGCGATCGTGAACGCCGAGGCGCGGGCCGAGGTGGCCGCCTCACGCGCGCGGATCATCGCCGCCGCCGACCTGGTGCGCCAGCGCATCGAGCGCGACCTGCACGACGGCGCCCAGCAGCGCCTGGTCTCGCTGGCGCTGCGGCTTCGCGACGCCCAGGCGGAGGTTCCGCCCGCGCTCGGCGAGCTGCACGCCAAGCTCGGCAACGCCGTGACCAGCGCCAACGACGCGCTGGACGAGGTGCAGGAGATCGCGCGCGGCATCCATCCTGCGGTCCTGGCCAGCGGCGGCCTGCGCCCCGCCCTCCGGGCGCTCGCCCGGCGCTCCCCGGTTCCGGTCCGGGTCGACGTGCTCGCCGAGCAGCGGATGCCCGAGCACGTCGAGGTCAGCGCGTACTACGTGGTCACCGAGGCGCTGACGAACGCGGCCAAGCACGCGCGCGCCTCGGCCGTCAGCATCCGCGTGGAGATAGCCGGCGACATGCTGAGGGTCGCGGTCACCGACGACGGCGCCGGGGGTGCGGTTGTCGGCGGCGGCACCGGCCTGGTCGGGCTCAAGGACCGCGTCGAGGCACTCGGCGGCCGGCTCCGGCTCGACAGCCCGGGCGGCGGAACGAGCCTGACCGCAGAGCTTCCGATCACCACCGTCGGCGTCAGCTCCGTCGGGCCTGGTACCGGAAGAGGATGATCAATACGGTGGCCGGGTTGATAATGCTCGTGTGAATGCCAGCCGAGCCCGCGTTGTCCTGGCCGACGACGACGTCCTGCTGCGGGAGGGCCTGTCGAGCCTGCTCGACCGCTCGGGACTCGAGGTGGCTGGCCAGGCCGGCAACGCCGACGAGCTCATCGAGCTCGTCCGCCGGGAGCGGCCCGACCTGGCGCTGATCGACATCCGGATGCCGCCGGAGTTCTCGACCGAGGGCCTGGCGGCTGCCCAGCTGATCAAGCGGCAGTACCCGCAGACGGCCGTCGTGGTGCTGTCGGCGCACGTGGAAGTCGAGCAAGCGATGGACCTGCTCGCGAACGGCGAGCGCACCGGATACCTGCTGAAAAGCCGCGTCACCGACGTCACGGAGTTCGTCCAGACGCTGCACCGGGTGATCCGCGGCGGGTCGGCAGTGGACCCCGAGCTGGTCCAGGAGCTGGTCGCGGCACGACGCCCGGACAATCCGCTGGGTGAGCTGACCGGGCGGGAGCGGGAGGTACTCGCGCTGATGGCGGAGGGACGGTCAAACGCGGGGATCGGGCAGGCGCTGTGGGTCACGGAGGGAACGGTCGAGAAACACGTGCGCAGCATCTTGATGAAGCTGCGCCTGCCGGAAAGCGCCGAGGTTCACCGGCGGGTGCTGGCCGTCCTGGCCTTCCTGAACGCGCGCTGACCCGCGACGCCGCGCTGACCCGCGACGCCACGCGGACCCGGGGGACGCTAACCCGCGACGCCGCAGCAAAACCCTGCTACCTGCAATGCACACGGCGCGGCTCACTGGAAGGATGGCTGCGTGCAGTTGAGGTGCGTGATCGTCGATGACGACGCGAGGTTTCTCGATGTCGCCCGGACCTCGCTGGAACGGGGTGACGTGATCGTGGCCGGGGTGGCCGGCAGCCGCGTCGCGGCGGTCCAGCGTGTTGCGGAGCTGCGCCCGGACTTCGTCCTGGTCGATATCCGGCTGGGCGCGGAATCCGGGTTCGACGTGGCCAGGGACCTGGCGGCCAGCGGGAATGCGACCCGGCTGATCATGATCTCCTCGCACGCCGAGGCCGACTATGCGGACCTGATCGCGGAGGCCCCCGTCACCGGGTTCCTGCCCAAGACCGAGCTGTCCGCCGTGGCCATCCGCCGTCTGCTCGGGCTGGCCTGAGCCAGCCGCCCGGCATCACGGGTTCTCGCCGTCACTTTTACCGCCAGCAGGTAGGCCGTCTGGCTGCCTGCCGGGAAGACACCGCTGCCCGCGTAAGGAATCGTCGGATAGGCAGGAGGTGTAGCTAGGATGATCGGCCGTCGCGGGCACGACCTGGAGATTGATCAGCATGGTGCGGGCCCGGGCGGGCTAGCCGGCCGCCGCGCGGAATGCCACTCGCTCGACCTGCTGATCACGGCGATACGGTCGGGACAGAGCCGGGTTCTGGTGGTCCACGGCGAGGCGGGGGTAGGCAAGACCGCGCTGCTCGACTACCTGAACGGGCAGGCGTCCGGCTGCCGGGTGCTGCGCGCGGCGGGCTCGCAGCCGGATATGGAACTGGCCTTCGCCGGGCTCCACCAGCTGTGCGCGCCCCTGCTGAATCACCTGGAGGCGCTGGCGGAGCCGCAGCGCGACGCGCTGCTGACCGCGTTCGGCATGCGGACCGGAACACCGGATCAGTTCCTGATCGGGCTCGCGGTGCTGGGACTGCTGTCGGAAGCGGCCGGACAGCAGCCCGTCGTCTGCCTCGTCGACGACTACGAATGGCTGGACCAGGCCTCGGCGCGCATCCTGGGCTTCGTCGCGCGGCGCCTGGCCGATTCGGTCGCGCTGGTCTTCGCGGTCCGCGTCCCCGGCGCGGAACTAGCCGGGCTGCCGCCGCTGCCGGTGACCGGCCTGCGAGAGGCGGACGCGCGCGCACTGCTGGAGTCCGCGCTGGTCGGAGCGCTGGACTCGCGGGCCAAGGAGCTGATCATCGCCGAGGCACACGGGAACCCGCTGGCCCTGCTCAAGCTACCGCGGGGCCTGACGCCGGAACAGCTCGCGGGCGGCTTCTGGCTGCCGGGGGCGGCGCCGCTGGCCGACCGCATCGAGGAAAGCTTCCGGCGGCAGCTTGACGCGCTGCCCGGCATGTCCCGGCGGCTGCTTCAGGTAGCGGCGGCCGAACCATCCGGGGACCAGCTGCTGGTCTGGCGCGCCGCCGCGCGGCTGGGCATCCCCGCCGAGGCGGCGGACCCGGTCGCGCGGACACGGCTGGTCCGGTTCGGCGCGCGGGTGCGGTTCCGTCATCCCCTGGCCCGCCTGGCGGCCTACCATTCGGCGTCGCCGGAGGAACGCCGCCGGGCGCACGCCGCGCTGGCGGACGTCTCCGATATCGTCTCCGACCCCGACCGGCTTGCCTGGCACCGTGCCGCGGCGGCCCGCGAACCGGATGAGGACGTCGCCGCCGAGCTCGAGCGGTCGGCCACCCGCGCCCGGGCCCGCGGCGGCCTGTCAGCCGCGGCCGCGTTCCTGGAACGCGCGGCGCTGCTGACCCCGAATCTGACCCGCCGGGGCATCCGCGCCATCGCGGCGGCGGAGGCCAAGCACCAGGCCGGCGCGCCGGACGCGGCCGCGACGCTGCTGGCCATGACGGAGACCGGGCCGCAGGACGAGCCGACCCGCGCGCGGCTGAGCCTGCTGCGCGGCCGGATGGCGTTCCGCGCGGGGATGAGCGGTGAATCCCTGGAACTGCTGCTCGACGCGGCCGACCGCTACGAGCGGCTCGACGCGGGCCTAGCCCGGGAGACGTATCTGGAGGCGCTGTCCGCGGCGCTGCTCGGCCACCGGGCCGGCCCGGTGGACCCGCTGCAGGTCGCGCGGGCGGCCCGCGAGGTGCCGCCGCCGTGCGATCGTGGCGCGTCCGATCTCCTGCTCGAAGGCCTGGCGACGCTGATCGCCGGCGGGTATCAGGCCGGGGCACCCGTGCTGCGGCATGCCATCAGCGTGTTCCGCCATGGCGACGTATCCGGCGACGAGCAGCTCCGGTGGCTGTTCGCGGCGACCAACGCCGCCGTGGACGTCTGGGACGATGAGAGCTGGCGCGAGCTGTCCATCCGGCAGGCCGAACTGGCCCGGACGGCCGGCGCGCTGTCCCTGCTGCCGTTCGCGCTCTGCCAGCGGATCGCGATGCACCTGCATGCCGGGGAGCTGACCACGGCCGCCACGCTCGTCCGCGAGTTCGCCGCGGTCAAGAAGGCGACGTCGGCCGGCGTACCCGACGTCGGGGCGATGTTGCTGGCTGCATGGCAGGGCCGCAGCCGGGACGCGCTCTGGCTGATCGAGGAGATCGTCAGCGACATGGACACGCGGGGACGCGGGTTCGGCGTGAGCATTGCGCACTACGCCGCCAGCGTGCTGCACAACGGCCTCGGCCAGTACGAGGATGCGCTGGCGTCAGCAGAGCTCGCCGCCAGTCACCCGGAAGATCTCGGCTTCGCGAACCTGGCGCTGGTCGAGCTGATCGAGGCGGCCGTACGCAGCGGCCGGCCCGAGCGTGCCGCCGCCGCGCTTCAGCGACTTACCGCGCTCACGCAGCCGTCCGGCACCGCGTGGGGACTCGGCGTCGCGGCCCGCTCCCGCGCACTGCTGAGCGAGGGCGACGTCGCCGAGCGGCTGTACCAGGAGGCGATCGCCCGCCTGGGCTCGGCGCCGGCCGGCGGCGAGCTTGCCCGCGCGCACCTGCTCTACGGTGAGTGGCTGCGCTCCGAGGACCGCCGCGGGGAGGCACGTCAGCACCTGCAGGTCGCGCATTGGCTGCTGCAGGAGATGGAGATCGGCGGGTTCGGCGACCGGGCCAGGCGGGAGCTGGCTGCCGCCAGCGGGGCGCGCCGCGCGAGGCGGCCGCGGATACGCTCCGTCGGCGACGCGCTGACCGAGCAGGAGGCCCAGATCGCGCGGCTGGCCCAGGCCGGCCTGTCCAACCCGGAGATCGG